>JBBTLH010000013.1:0-10538 GCA_038068755.1 Candidatus Omnitrophota bacterium | reverse complement strand
ACCGAACCATTCCCAATGGCCGCGCTCCACTTCAACCGTTGTGCCGGGATAATTTGATACGGTGGCATAACTCCCTGTCAGGCAGCCAAACATGACGGATTTGCCGACGTTGGGGCTACCGACGATAGCGATCTTGCGCAAGCCATGCATTGCTTTTATCTTGCCACCTTCACCGCAGCAAGAAGAATTAGATCTAAATTTATCAAATATATTTTTAATTAAGCCCATGTATCCATCTCAAAAGTTAAGTTGTGCCTGCGGGTAAACCCCGTTAGAGAACTTTGTTCTCTAACGGGGTAAAGAACCTGTTGGCACTGGTTATTATATTCAAATTCTCATTGACTGCATAGGTAAAAATCAAATTAAAATAATATTCCTATGATCATTCTTGTCTCAATGTCATTTGTCCTGTCGTTTAACCCGAAGGCCGCGCCCAAGGCAGAAAACCATCCTTTTCCTCTGTATGAAACCGTTGGGCCTAATGCATATTTATCTTTCGTATAATTCCCTTTAGACTCTAAACCTATCCCAAATTTAGGCATAAGTCTATACCCCAATGCAATAGCATACTCGTGGTCCGTCAAACCGTCGCGCTCAGCCTCTTGTTTTAGGATCTGATTATAAGCAAAATTAAACTTGCCTATATCTTTAGCCAAGATCAACTTTGCCTCTATCATATTGGGTTTCGAAAGATCGGAACTACGTATATATTCAAGGTAAATAAGCGGATCCAAAAGATATTGTCCTTTCTCACCTAAACGATATCGCGTCCTGATCTTAAACCCGTCATACGAAAAATCCGATTCTTTGGCTTTATTGGCATGTTTGAATTGTTGATAGACGGCGACATCCCAGCGCTCGGTTATCCCATATTCAAGCTCAAGCCAATGTTCAAAGGTATTAATACCGGACCTATCGGTATCCGGGACCTTGTTTGTCAAATAATACTCCAGCTCAAAACGGCCCTTTAGCATCGTCATATATTCATATGTCCAGACGTAACTCCTGCGGTCAGCAAAAGCGCGCGGAGCAAAATTTGCCAGATACAGTGCAACTAAAATAAACAAAACCACTATTCTCTTAAAAAACATTTTCTTTATCCTCCAAATATGATTTTGATAATCATTATCAATGTAGGCCCAAAAAAAATACTGTTTATTTCTTTCGGCAACTTTTACAAAGGCCGTAAAGCTCTAACTTATGCTTTGTCAGCATAAACCCCTCCTTCCTGGCAAGCTCTTCCTGCAGCTTCTCAATGCCCGAATCAACTACTTCAATGAACTTGCCGCACTTGGTGCAGATCAAATGATCGTGATGCGAATGTCCGTAGAGATGTTCGTAACGCGTAATGCCGTCTTCGCACTTGAGTTCCCGGCAAAGCCCGCTCGCACAGAAATGTTTTGATGTTCTGTAGATCGTAGCGTATCCAATACCGGGCGCAGCTTTTTTGGCCAATTGATAGAGCTCATCAACCGTAAGATGTTTTTCGCTTTTTAAGAATATCTTTAATATCGTGTCACGTTGAACGCTGTGCTTTAAGTTTTTGCGCCGCACGTAATCGGCAAAGATTTCTTCTTCTCTCTTCCGCGCCATAACCGCCCCTTGTTTACATAATGATATTGATTATCAATTTCAGAATTATACCTTAAGGCAAGATATTGTCAAGAAGATCTTTTAGGTGGGTTCTGGACCGCTTCTCTTTGCATAGAGCGCGCGGCCCTGCCTTTAGGAATATACAGCGGCTTGCCCGTGGCAGGGTCTAAGCCTGTGTAATACATAACGCTTGAGCGCGTCATAGGCAGAGGTATAAAATCCTGTATTTGTTCGAGGTAACTTAGAGGTAACTTAGGGGGTCAGGCCTTGAAACTTGAAATTATACTTTTGTGCCTTTGTCAGGCAGATTAAATTCAACATTCAAGGCCTGACCCCATTCTTTTCATTCTTTTTTGTCAAGAAGATCTTTTAAATATTTGTTGCGGGCGGCTACGGTTGTATGAGATGGCGCTGCTTGGCGCGCTCTGACTTGCCCTTCGGCACATAAAGCTGCTTGCCTGTGGCAGGGTCTAAGCCTGTGTAATACATAACGCTTGAGCGCGTCATAGGCAGAGGTATAAAATCCTGTATTTGTTCGGGCGTGTAGCCCATCGACTTCGTAAATTGGGCGAGCTTTAGCGCGTCGTCAGCATCGCAGCCGGGATGGGCCGTGATAAAATATTGCACGAGGTATTGTTTTTTGGCCTTGCCGGGCACTTCGCCGGATGCCCTGTTTATCTCGTCAAAAGCCCTCACAAACTCTTCATAGGCCTTAAAAGCGGGCTTACGCATAAGATGCAATACTTTATCTGAGACGTGTTCAGGCGCTACTTTTAGCTGGCCGCTGACGTGATAACAGCAAAGCTCTTTAAAATATGCTTTTGCCTCAGGGATGAGCAAAAGGTCATAACGCACCCCGCTCTGTATATTGACCTGTTTGACACCTTTTAATGAACGCAAAGCCCTTAATACCTCTAACTGTTTAGCGCAATCAAGTTTAAAATTCGGACAGATCTTAGGCCAAAGGCAATCGGTTTTTTTGCACATATTTTTTACCCCGTTAGAGACAGGTTGTCGAAGACAACCGTCAGACGTCTCCGGCGTCTTGTCTCTAACGGGGTTTATCGCGCAGACAGCGGCGTACATATTCGCAGTAGGGCCGCCGACGTCGGAGATAACACCCTTGAAACCGGGCCGCGATGAGATATCTTCAGCTTCCCGGACGATAGACTCGCGAGAGCGGCTCTGGATAATGCGCCCCTGATGCAATGACAGCGAACAAAAAGAACAAGATGCGCTGCAACCCCGGTGGCTCGTAATAGAGTGCTCCACGGTCTTTAACGCGGGCACGCCGCCAAAGGCCTCGTACTGCGGATGGCATCGCCTGGTAAATCTTAAAGCGTATATCCTGTCTAACTCCTGGGTAGTCAATGGCAAGGCAGCAGGAAGCTGGACGCAGAAACGGGTGTCTATCTTCTGGACTACGCTCCGGGCCGAAAAAGGGTCAAGCTCTCCTGAGTAAAGATTAAACGCGTCGGCAAATTTATTCTTATCGGCTGCTACTTCTTCAAAAGACGGTAAAGAAACAAAGCTTTCCAAAAACGATAAGTCTTTGCGCGCCACGACCGTGCCGCGGATATCGTTGATATCCTCTATCGCCTCGCCTTTTTTAAGGCGCCCGGCTAACTCAGAGACCTGGCGTTCACCCATGCCATAGACAAGCATGTCCGCTTTGGCGTCAAAAAGAATAGAGCGCTTCACCTTATCAGACCAAAAATCATAGTGCGTCAAGCGGCGCAGGCTCGCTTCAATACCTCCAATAACTACAGGCACGCCGCTGAAAAGCTCTCGCGCCTTGTTCGCGTAGACAATGGTAGGAAGTTTGGGACGAAGCCCAACCGCGCCTCCGGGAGAATACTTATCCTGCCTCCTTAAATTCATATTAGAGGTATAGATATTAAGCATGGAGTCCAAGTTGCCCGCGGTGATGCCGAAAAACAAGCGCGGGAGCCCAAGTTTTAAAAAATCGTCGTTTTTATGCCAATCAGGCTGGGCAATAATGCCGACCTTGTAGCCCTCGTCTTCAAGGAGCCTGGATAAAAGTGCCACGCCAAAGCTCGGATGGTCGCAGTAAGCGTCAGCCGTGATAAATATCACGTCGCACTCATGCCACCCGCGTTGACGCATTTCTTCTTTATTGGTGGGTAAGAGTTTTAAAAGTTTTTGCATTTAAAACGAACCGCGCAATAGGACAACGCCTAAAGCCAGAAAAACAGCGGCCATTAAAAGCTTTACCAGCCCTAAATGTTTTCTGGCATAGCTTTCAAACTGTTTGGAGGAGACCCCGAAGAGAGATAATAGCAGGACGAGGACGAGAGGTAAGATAAACATAAGATTGTAAACTACCAGATAAAAAAGCGCGCGCGTACGCAATGAGGCTTCTTTTAAAACAAAGACAATGGTGGGCAGATACAGCTGTCCTGTGCAGACCGCTTCTAAGAGTGAGACCATAAAACCCACTGCCAAAGCGCTGAATATTAAGCCAAGAATAGCTTTTTTTCCGGCGGCCTTATCTTTCCTGTAGTAGGCTCCGACTATCGCGTGGATCTTATTTTTAATGACCCGGGGAAGCTGAAGCGCCAAACGATCGGTTAAACCTGTCTTCTTGTAAACAATATAATCTTTGACAGCCAGGCCGCCGAAATAAAGGCTCAAAGCCCCTATGCCCACATAGATCAATTTTGAAACAAGATAAAAACCCTTAAGGCTATAGAACGCCTTAAAAAAGCCAAGCCCTAAAGCAAGATAAGTAAAAAATACGGCCGCAATATAAAAAACACCGATAAGAGCCATCTCCCTGCGCTTGTATCCCATGACGCTCAGGAAAGAGACAAAAAATACGATGACCGTAAAAGCGCAGGGGTTGATGCCGTCAACAAGGCCTGCGCCTACGATAGTCAACGGGCCGAAAGACCTAAAGCGCTCAAGAAGGTCAATACCTTTGCCTTCAAGCGCGAAGGCATCAAGAGACTGCGAGGTAAGAGCAGACTTAATAGTCTTATCAAGAAAATCCGCCGCTTCTGTGAGGCCGACAAGGCATGTTTTGCCGATAAGAATAGTCGGAGTGCTCAAATGCCTGCCTGTTTCTTTCCCCAGCGCGAGGAAGCGCTTGTAATTTGATTCATCTGTTGTGTCAACATATGACCAGCTAACCTTATCGCCGTATTTTTTTGCGATGGACGGGATAATATCCGAGATAGTCTTCAGGCAGGCCTTGCAAGTCGGCATATGAAAAACAGTGACTAAAAGCGGCTTCTTGCCCTGCTCTGCAAAAACTGCTTGAGGGATCAGGGCGATTGCCAACAGAACGCCGAGAATAAGATATTTTATGTTCTTCATAAGATCACCTATGCCGTCATTTAACCTTGGTTGGTTTTAATTTTGGGGCAATGTCTTCCATCAGGTCTTCCATGGTCAGGATACCGACCATCTCAGGACCCTTGAACACAGCCGCTATCACTTCTTTACCGGGCTGCATACTGGAAAAGACTTTGTCCACGCTTTGGTCATGCTCTACCCTGATCAAAGGCCTGATAAATGCCTGCCAATCGCCAGGCGGATTATAAAATATGTCAAAAAGATTTATGATACCCACCAACTCTTTATCTTTTAATACGGGGAAACGCGTAAATCCTGAAACTCGCGCCTTCGCCTTAACAGCCTCCAGTGTATCAGCCGCGTCAAAGACCGCCACGTTCTTAATAGGCACCATTATATCGGCCGCGCGCTCCAGCGTCATATCAAATATCTTATCAATGGCCTCTTTCTCGTGGGCCTCCAAGATACCCTCCCGCGAAATATCCTTAATAAGAGATTTAATATCATCTTTGGTCAAAAAAGGGTTTTTCCTCAGGCCTTTGGGGCTTACTATACGGGTTAACGTATTGGCAAAAAATGCAAAAAAATTAACAAACGGCCAAAACACCCTTTCGCTCCACCTCAACGGCCCTGCCAGAAAAAGACAGATACGGTTAGCATGATAGCGGGATACGGCCTTGGGCAAAAGCTGGCAGAAAATAAACGATATAGGCGTCAGAATGACCGTTGTCAGAAGAGCGCTATAGGCGGGTTGAAATTTATCAATGATAGCCGTGGCGCAGGCCGCGGAAACAACGACGCTTAAATTCGTGCCTAAGAGTGTAGTCGTCAGAAGCCTGTCGGGTTTCTTGATGATGTCATGGACAAGCATAGCGCGCTTGTTTTTTTTCTCTATCAAATGCATAAGTTTTAAAAAGTTGATAGATACAAAAGCGGTCTCAGCGCCCTCAAAAAAGGCTTCAGCTATCAACGCTAACACTAACAAGATTAATAATATCGTCACTTTTTCTCCAAAAGGACGCTCTTGATGCGGCGCCCCAGTACTTTTTCAATGGTAAAAACAGCGCCAGCGGCTTCTATGCGTTCGCCTTCCTGTGGTATTTTGCCGAACTTATCCAGAAGAAATCCGGCGAGCGTATCATAATCACCCCGGGCTATGGAAAGGCCGCAATCGTCGTTCACCTTATAAATGGGGGCCTTGCCGATGACGCGAAAGCTATTGGGCCCAAGCAGCTCTACCAGGTTTTCTATTGCCATAGAACCGTCGTGGATCTCTCCGAAGATCTCCGCTAAAACGTCCTCCAGCGTCACCAGCCCGGCCGTGCCGCCATGTTCATCCACGACGATAGCTATTTTTGCTTTTTGCCTGTAGAACTCCATGATGAGCTCGCTTATTTTTTTGGTCTCAGGCACAAACATGACCGGCTTGATCAGTTCCGTAAGGGTTTTGGCCTCTCCTAAAAAAAGCTCCTTTGTAAAAATAACGCCGAAGATATTGTCATAATAATCCTTATAGACCGGCAGCCTGGAATGCTGAACCTGCTTGGCAAAAGAGACGGCCTTATCCTTGTCCCAGGCGTCTGAAATAGCTTTGATATCCATGCGCGGCGTCATCACATCCTGGGCGGTGGTCGTCGTCAACTCTAAAATGGAAACGACCATTTCCTTCTCGCTTTTTCCCACCACCCCGTGGCGATGGCCGATCTCCATAACAGTCTTGAATTCTTCTTCTGTCAGCGTCGGCTCCTTCTTTAAATTAAGGCCGAAAAAAGAGATGATGCTGTCGCAGACAACAGTAGATAAAAACAGAAAAGGCGACATCAAACGGCCGAAGAAATACAAAGGAAAAGAAAAAAGATAAGACAACTTCTCGTTGTTATGTATGGCGATGGTCTTGGGCGTCACATCTCCGAACAAGAGCAAAATGAGCGTCGTCACACCTATGGAAATGCTGACGCCGTTATTTCCAAAAAGATCAATAAGGAGAGAAGTGATGATGGCCGCTATAGCGATATTGACTATCGTGTTGCCGAAAAGAATAGTCGTCAGACACCTCATGGGATTCTCAAGGAGCTTTAAAATAATAGAAGTGCTTTTACCTGCCTGCGCTATCCTTCTTAATTTTATGGAATCCAGGGAAAATAAGGCGGTCTCTGCGGCCGAAAAAAACGCCGAAAAAGCCAAAAGAAAAACCAAAAGCAGGAATTTAAGAAGCGATATGTGGGACATATGGAATCTCCCGCTTACGCGGGATTTCGCTGCATAGACATTATGGTGCTTACCTAAGGCGAAAGCTTAGATCAAGAAGAGTCTTCACCAAAAACGCCTTAAGAAACATGACAGCGAGTATGGCGATGATCGGCGATATATCCAATCCCCAGCGAAACGCCGGCGGCAGAAGCCTTCATACAGGAGCAAGTATCGGCTCTGTAACAGCCTGCAAAAACTGAACAATGGGGTTGTGTGGATCCGGATTGACCCAGCTCAAAAGGGCCCTGACAATAATCATCCAGTATAACACAGTAAGAACGACATCCAGGACCTGCGCTAAAGCTGCCAAAAGATTAGATACGATAAACATTAGATACTTGGCGTTGTCTCCGGGGTAATTACCTCCGGCGCTTCCGGTGCGGGCTTGGGCAATACCACCGCCTCGGGCGCTACCGTTGTTTCGGGCACAGGCGCTACTGCTGTTTCGGACGCTACGCTCTCTTCCTGAACATCCTTCTCAACAACGATAAGGTCGGCGATGTTTGAGCCTGCCACTATCTTAAAATCAGCGGTTAAATGGTTACCTGCCTTGATCTCTCCTAAAGCTGCCACATTCTCAAAAAGAGTCTTATCACCCACCTTCAGAGTAGTCTGAACTTCTTCATATGTGTCATAATCAAGGTGTTTTAGCACGATCTGTTTGTTTTCCGTGTCAACGGATACAACCTCTCCCCAAACCCACTCAGTAGGCTTTGCCTCTGCGGGCGCTGCGGATACTGCCGATTCAGCCGGCATCGCAGGTTCAATAGATACCGCTGGCGCTGCAGGTTCTGCTTGCGTCGTTTCCACATTTGCCACTGTTTCTGCGGGCGCAGTCTCTTGCTCGGCCTCCTGCGCTAAAAGACAAGACGCAAATACGAAGATCATTGAAAAGATAATGCCCAATACCCACACTCTTCTTAAAACTTTCATCCTGCACCTCCTTGATTTTTCCTATTATAGGTAACTATTCCCTACAAAATCAATCCCGAAGCCAGCGCAGTAAATTTTTGCGCAAGTATGTCGTGCGAAAATTTACAAGCGATTTGGCGAGGGGCTCAAAATTCTCCCTTAAGCCTTTCAGCTATTGACACGCACATGCCGAAAGCTTTTTGCGTCAACTCCTCGGATAAGGCGCTGCAGCCGCAGCTCGTAGTGATAAGAGCGCCGTTTTTAAATAGAGACATACGCTTTTTTAAAACATCAAAGAGACGCTCCTGGAGGCCTTCCTGCAGGAGATCGTCGTTATTAGGCACAATACCGATCGCAGGGATGCTGCCTTTTTTTAAAAAAGAGAGCAGGGCCTTTTCGTATAAAAAAAGTTTGTCAAGAAAACCATACGCGTCAAAATTCAATATATCTATATCCATAGACATGACCATTTCCCAATCCGTATTGCCGCAGCAATGCAACCCTGCGTAGGCGCCGTTGTCGTGGATGACCGAAGCCAACTGGTTGACCTTATCTATGATCACCTCTTTGGGCAGAGAACACTGGCTCGTCCCAACGGCCACGAAGTAAGGCTCGTCAATAACAATGATGATCTTTGTCCTGGCGTGCGCTTTTATCTGTTTAATGAGCCATGACGCCTTAAGAGACAAGATTAAAGGCAAGAGCTCGCTGAGTTCGGGGTTATAAATAATAGGGTTTTTATTTTTGTCCAGGAGGCTAAGGCCCAAACTAAAAGGGCCTATTATTTGAGCCTTCACCCAACCCTGCCAGCTTAATGCCATCAGCCTCTGCGAAAAAAGATACAAACTCTCAGAGGCTCTGCGGCTTATGGCGAAGTGGCCTACGTCAAGGGCCTGGCACTTATTAAAGCACTCCTCAAGTTCTTCCATATAGCCGGGGCTTGCGGTATCCACCCAAATAGACCTTTGTTCCTCGTCTATATGGATGCCCGGCACCTGCTCGGAGAACTGAACGTACATATTTTCATAAAAAGAAGACTGGGGCAACTGCGGCCAGAACGGAATATGATAGGAAAGATTGTCAAATACGAAATTCAAGGCGGACCTGGGATCTTTGAAAGGAAGGCTTCCCACGCCCGTAGCTAAAAAATTATTTTTTATATCAGACAAAAAACCGGTCATCCTTTAGCCCTGCCTTGGCGGCCGCACGGAATCCCTGATGATCAATTCCGGAGACAACACGATGCGGTTCACTGCGCGGTCCGGGTCCTGCATCTTTAAAAATAACTCTTTGACTGCCGTCTGCGCCATTTCTTTCAAAGGCTGCCTCATAGTCGTCAACGACACCGGCCCGTAAAGACAGACGGGGTCATCGTCAAAACCGATGACTGATATGTCGTCAGGGGTCTTAAGCCCATTTTCCATTAATACCGTAACGACCTCCATGGCCATATCATCGCTGGATACAAATACGGCCGTAGGCCTCTGATCTAATTCAAGAATGCGCTCAGCTGCGACGCGCGCGGACTTGCGAGAATAATCTCCTTTTAAGATATAATCATCTTTGACAGCAATGCCGGATTTTTCTAAAGAGCTGCTGTAGCCTGATAGCCTCTCTTGCGCTGCCTGGGTCATGAGGTCTCCTGAGATAAAAGCTATTTTTTCATGCCCAAGATTAATAAGATACTCAGTCGCGGTCTTAGCGCCTTTCAGATTGTCCACAGAAACGCTAGACGCCTCCTCCATGTCCGTTGCCATATAATTCATAAGGACGACGGGAATGCCTAATGCCAACATGTCTTCAACGTGCTTTTTATTATTGATGACGTCAGCAAAAACGACGCCTCCGATAGCCGAGGCATTTATGGAAGTCTTGCCGTCAGTCAGATGCAGAAGAAAATCCACTTTTAACGCGTCGCAAGCTATGCCCACGCTGCGGAATATTTCCATGGCATAGAACGAATAAAAGATGCCTTCGTAGCGGGGGATCTCAAGTCCTATAGTATTATTGGAGCCGCTTGCCAGCCGCTGGGCGGCAAGGTTGGGTTTAAAATTAAACTTCTGTATGGCCTCTTCCACGCTTTTGCGGTTTGCCTCTTTGACCGTGGGGAACTTATTGATCACGCGCGAAACTGTCGTTATGGACACGCCCGCGGCTCGCGCGATATCTTCAATACTTATCACTTTTTTATTTTTTTTCATGTTGTATCCTGCGGAGGCGAGATAATTTTAAAGCCCGCAGGCTTTCCCCGCAGGCTTTTTTCTTTTTATTGAACGGATGGGAACCGACGCGATTGGCCTAACTGACCATATCCCCTATTTTGATCTTGGAACCTGCAGTCACGCTCCTGATATCCGCCGCGGAAATCTCTTTTCTCGTCTGAATAACCTCAATTGTCGCAACCTTCTGGCTATTGCGGAAAATAGTAAGCGTCTGGCCGACCTTGGCGCCGTCGTCCTCGCCCA
>JBBTLH010000012.1:0-5628 GCA_038068755.1 Candidatus Omnitrophota bacterium | reverse complement strand
GGACCACGTGCAGGCTAAGGTGTATGAGGAGGCTATCAAGCCGAATCTTAAAAAAGGCAAAGTTCTGGTATTTTCGCACGGGTTTAATATCCGTTTCAAGCAGATCAAACCTCCGAAGAGTATTGATGTTATAATGATAGCGCCTAAAGGCCCTGGGGCCCTTGTGCGCCGCATGTATGAAGAGGGTAAGGGCGTGCCGTGTTTAGTGGCTGTCCATCAGGACGCTTCAGGCAACGCAAAAAATATAGCTTTGGCGTATGCCAAGGGCATCAAAGGCACGACAGCAGGCGTTATTGAAACGACATTTTCCGAAGAGACCGAGACTGATCTTTTTGGAGAGCAGGCCGTGCTCTGCGGCGGAGTCACAGAGCTTATCCGCGCCGGGTTTGATACATTGATTGAAGCCGGTTATCAGCCCGAGATTGCTTACTTTGAGGTCTTGCACGAATTAAAACTTATTACAGACTTGATCCAGGAGCGCGGCATTTCCGGGATGCGCCGCGGAGTTTCCAACACCGCCTGCTATGGCGATCTTAGCCGTGGCCCGCGCATAATCAATGCCAGGACGCGTAAAGAGATGAAGAAAATATTAAAAGAGATAGTCAAAGGTAAATTTGCCAAGGAGTGGATCGCGGAGAACGAACAAGGCAGGCCGAATTTTAACCGGCTCTTGGCTGAAGGCGATAATCATTTGATTGAAAAAGTAGGCAAAGAACTTAGAGGAATGATGCCTTGGATAAATTGATCATTTTTGACACAACGCTACGCGACGGGGAACAGGCGCCGGGCGCGACCATGAATGAACGGGAAAAACTGGAAGTAGCCCGTCAATTGGTGACGCTGGGCGTAGATGTTATTGAAGCAGGTTTCCCTATTTCATCCAAAGGTGATTTTAACGCCGTTAAGCGCATTGCCTCAAGCGTCAAGGGTGCCATAATTTGCGCCTTGAGCCGCGCTATGACAAAAGATATAGACGCCGCATACCAGGCGACAAGATCAGCCAAGGGGGGGTCGCGCATCCACGTTTTTTTGGCGACCTCTAAGATCCACATGCAGTATAAGCTGAAAAAAGCTGAGGATGAGATCCTGCGCCTCGCCGCGGATGCAGTCAAGTATGCCAAAAAATATACTAGTGATATTGAATTTTCTCCGGAGGATGCTTCAAGGACGGAACCTGAATTCTTATTTAAGGTCGTCAGGGCGGTCATTGCCGCAGGGGCAACCACAGTGAATATCCCGGATACCGTAGGTTACGCGTATCCTGCTGAGTATGGCGCTCTTATCAGATCTATCCGGGAAAACGTGGAGAATATCAATAAAGCGGTCATTTCCGTGCACTGTCATAATGATCTGGGGTTGGCTGTGGCAAATTCTTTGGAAGCGGTCAGAAGCGGCGCGCGGCAAGTAGAATGCACTATCAACGGGATAGGCGAGCGGGCCGGCAATGCGTCTTTAGAAGAGATCATCATGGCGATAAGGACGCGCCGCGACGTCTACCCTGACGTGGATACGCGCATCAATAGCAAAGAGATATATAAAACGTCGCGGCTGGTTTCAAAGTTGACCGGTTTTGTGGTCGCGCCCAATAAGGCCATTGTCGGATTGAATGCCTTCCGGCATGAATCCGGCATCCATCAGGACGGCGTTATCAAGAAGGCCCAGACTTATGAGATTATCTCTCCGGCTGACGTCGGTTTTACAGGCACAGGGTTGGTCTTAGGCAAGCATTCCGGCCGCCACGCTTTAGAGAAACGCCTGGCAGAAATGGGTATCACGCTTTCCGAAAAAGAGCTGGTGTGCGCCTTTGAAAAGTTTAAAGAGCTCGCGGATAAGAAGAAGACGATATATGAAGAAGACCTGGTTTCGCTTATTGAATACGAAATACTTAAGCCGGTTGAGATCTGGCAGCTTGAGAGCGTTTCTTACGCGAGCGGTACCAATGTGACGCCTAACGCTACTGTGCGCCTAAGGTCTAAAGGGAAGGCCTTCAGCACCTCCTCAAAAGGCGACGGCCCTGTTGACGCCTGTTATAAGGCCATTGAAAAGATCACTAAGATAAAGACGAAACTCTTAGACTATAGAATAGAGGCTGTGACTTCCGGCAAGGACGCGCTTGGCGAAGTGAGCGTCAAGGTAGGATCCGATAAAAAAGTAGCGACGGGCCGGGGTTCCAGCACGGACATAATTGAAGCCTCTGTAAAGGCATTCTTGAACGCGGTCAATAAATTTGCCTTAAATACCGGAAATCCCGCGTTAGCGGGAAAATTTCACCTTTAAAAACGATGAATACCAACAGCAGAGAGCTATATGGTTTAATTGGTTACCCCGTTAAACACAGTTTTTCTCCTTATATGCATAATGCGGCTTTCGCATTTTTGAAGATGGACGCCGAATACAGGCTTTTTGAAGTCCCACCCGGGAAACTGGATGAGTTTTTCAAAAAAACAATAGTTGACCAGAAGGTCAGAGGGTTCAACGTTACCATTCCGCACAAAGAGGCAGTGGTGCCTTATCTGAATGCCAGCGTCTCCCAAAGCGTGCGGATGAACCAGGCTGTCAATACCGTTCGCGTTGAAACTGACGGGACCATGAGCGGCTGCAATTCGGACGGCATGGGTTTCAGCCTTGACTTAAAAGAACGCGGTTTTGACGTTGCTGGAAAAAAGGTATCTTTGTTAGGTGCCGGCGGCGGAGCAAAAGCGGTCGCCACGTCTATCGCGGTCAAACATCCCGCGAAACTTTTGATATTTGACCTGGATGTTACAAAAGCGCAGGCCCTTTGTAATATCGTAAAGAATTTTTTTCCGGGCGTGCCTGTAGAAGCGGCTGTCTCTGTGGAAAGGCTTGAGGTTTATCAGGCCGATCTATTGATCAACGCTACCCCGGTAGGCATGAGAGAGTCTGATCCGCTGGCCATCAAAAAAGAATGGCTCAGCGGCGATCTTTTCGTTTATGACTTGATTTATAACCCGGCTGAGACTAAACTATTAAAAGCCGCTAAAGATGCAGGATGCCATACGGCCAATGGGCTGGGCATGCTTTTGTATCAGGGCTGCCTGGCGTTTGAATATTTGACTGGAAGAAAGGCGCCGGTAGATGTGATGCGCAAAGCGCTTTTAGAAAGGTTACATGGCTGAGGTAATGCTCGCTATTTTTGTTTTCCTGATAGGTATAAGCATAGGCAGTTTTTTGAACGTCTGCATCTACCGAATGGGCAAGGAGGAGTCTGTGGTCAGGCCTGCTTCTCATTGCCCCCAATGCAAGAAGCCTATTCAGGCTAAAGACAATATCCCTCTTTTAAGTTATTTGTTTTTGCGCGGCCGTTGCCGCGATTGCGGCGCGAAAATATCTTTTCGTTATTTTTTTGTGGAGTTTTTGACCGGTATTATTTTTTTGGTGATGTATCGCAGTTTCGGCCTGACGCCTTCATTTTTCATCTATAGCGCATTTGCCTCAGGCTTGATAGTCGCGACTTTTGTTGATTTTGATTTTCGTATTATTCCCGATGAGATAAGCTTAGGCGGCATCGTAGTCGGACTATTGGTAAGTTTTATCTATCCTCAGCTTCACCGCGTGCCGATACATCTTCTGGGTCTGCGTGAGTCTCTTTTTGGCATCCTTGTCGGCGGCGGGGTCTTGTGGCTTTTGGGCTGTCTTGGTGATTTTATTTTTAAGAAGGAATCCATGGGCGGCGGAGATGTGAAGTTATTGGCCATGATCGGCGCTTTTTTAGGATGGAAAATAGCCCTTTTGAGCCTGCCGCTTGCCTCAGTCATCGGAGCTGTCGTAGGTATTATTATTAAGATCAGGACCAGGGAGAGCGTTATTGCCTTTGGGCCTTATTTATCCATGGGCGCGCTTATCGGCCTTTTTTGGTCGGGTGAGATATTTAACTTTTTTTTCTGTTTTCCATGATCCCAAGCCGAGGTTCAATCTCGGCGTTCGGGGCCGAGGTTGGACCTCGGTATATTCGGAGGTTTCTATGCTTAGATATTTGACCGCAGGTGAATCTCACGGCCGTTGCATGATCGCCATCCTTGAAGGTATGCCCGCTGGACTAAAAGTGGATTTGAAGATCATGAATATAGAGATTCGAAGACGGCAGCTCGGCTATGGCCGGGGAGACCGCATGAAGATAGAGGCGGACACCATTGAGGTACTTTCGGGGGTCAAAAACGGGCATGCCTTAGGCAGCCCGATAACCCTTTACGTAAAGAATAACGATTTTCGTATTGATGAGCTTATTCTTTTGGCCAATCCAAGGCCGGGCCACGCTGACTTAGTCGGGTGTCTTAAATACGGGCACACGGATATCCGTAATGTCCTTGAGCGCGCCTCGGCGCGCGAGACTGTATCTCGCGTGGCTATCGGTTCGGTATGCAAGCTCTTTTTAAAAGAATTCGGCGTCCTGATCACAAGCGAAGTCCTTATGATTGGCGGCGAGAAAAACAAAGAGAAGATGGAAAAAAAGATAGACCATGCTAAAAAGAATCT
Organism: Candidatus Omnitrophota bacterium; assembly: GCA_038068755.1. Classification (GTDB taxonomy): domain Bacteria; phylum Omnitrophota; class Gorgyraeia; order Velamenicoccales; family Velamenicoccaceae; genus Phelpsiimicrobium. The sequence goes on along the minus strand of JBBTLH010000012.1, from coordinate 1,134 downwards.
TGATACTGTTGGTGGCGCGTTCGGCGTGGTCGCCGAGGGTGTTGTCCCCGGCTTGGGAAGTTACGTGGCATCAGACCGAAGGCTCAACGGCCGTCTGGCTGGGGCGCTTTCGTCTATTCCGGCCATCAAAGCGGTTGAATTTGGCTTAGGCACAGGTTTCGCCTACGACTTTGGTTCACGCGTCCATGACGCTATTTTTTATTCAAAGGAAAAAGGTTTTTTCAGGAAGACTAATCGTTCCGGTGGAATAGAAGGCGGGATGAGCACGGGCGAGCCCATTGCGATCCGGTGCACCATGAAGCCTATTTCTACCCTCGGTAAACCCATGGATTCCGTTGATATCATAACGAAAAAGCCCGTGAAGGCAGCTGTGGAGAGGTATGATACCTGCGCTGTGGCAGCAGCAGGCGTTGTGGCTGAGTCTGTTGTGGCTTATGAGTTGACTTTTGCTATGCTTGAGAAGTTCGGAGGCGACAGCATAAACGAAGTCAAAAGGAACTACAAAGCCTACACAAGAACCCTTTAGTCCTTCCTGTAAAAGTAATACAAGCTTCCTGTCCGCTTGCTTATTGCTTCCGCCATTTCTCTCGCTCCTGGTCGATTTCTTTCCGCCACAGATCATGGCGGATCCGCTAAGTTTTGTGGCGGAAACGGCGAAGGTCTTTCCCAGCTCGGATCCTTATCCGCCGGCTCTGGGATCGTCAACGATGGTCACCCTATCCCCCCGAGCCCCTTTGGGAAACCCTCCCGTGGTTTCCCCCGTCCAAAAATGGACGGGTCCCCTTTCCGCTACGGGGGTCTTCGGGCGACCATCGTCGTCAACCCCAGAGCATAGAGGTGTGCCGCCTGATAAAAATCTACATGTCGCTGCGAAAAATGACAGAAGTAACAAGCATAAGCTAAGTAGATTGTTTGTTGTGGAGTCGCGCAAGTTTCCATGTCCAGGCAGACAATCAGAAGTTTTTTGGCAAATGTTGACAAGGTATTAGGGCAAGCGCCGTGCCCGACACAATGTCGGGCTTTTACAAGATTGCCCTAAACCGCAGTCAACGGCAAAAAACTTCGTCTGCCTGGACATGGAAACTTGCGTGGCGACAGATGGGCCAGGCCATGGCAGAGTTAGTTAACCAGAGC
>JBBTLH010000011.1:6651-9723 GCA_038068755.1 Candidatus Omnitrophota bacterium | reverse complement strand
CGAGCGAGTCCTAAGCCGCAGCAGACGGCAAAAAGTTCCGTGGGCAAAGAAGCTTCCATTGGTTTTGCGTAACACAATATATAAAGGAAAGAAATGATACCGCGAATGCTTGAAAGATATAGAAAAGAAGTCATCCCGGAGATGATAAAGATCATGGGGTATAAGAATGGTATGCAGGTTCCGCGCTTGAAGAAGATAGTAGTCAATATGGGCGTGGGCGAGGCGCTTACGGATATCAAGTTTTTAGAGAAGTCTGTTGAGGAGTTGGCGACTATCGCGGGTCAGAAACCTGTGATAACGCGATCCAGGAAGGCCATAGCTAATTTTAAGGTTAAGGAAGGCCAGGCGGTCGGGTGCCGTGTGACGCTAAGGCGCCAGAAGATGTATGAGTTCCTTGACAGATTGATTAGCATCGCGCTTCCCAGGATAAGGGATTTCCGTGGCTTGAACCCGGATTCTTTTGACGGCAACGGTAACTTCAGCATTGGCATCACCGAGCAGGCTATTTTTCCTGAGATCGATTTTGACAAGATCACGCGCGTGCAGGGTATGGATATTACGATAGTGATGGATTCGCGTTCTAAGAAAGAGTCTTATGAGTTGTTAAAACTCTTAGGCATGCCTTTTAAGACAGAGAAAGGATAGCTGTGGCAAAAAAATCTCAAATCAACCGATGGAAGAAAAAGCCAAAATTTTCAACGAGGAAGTATAATCGTTGCCGTTTGTGCGGCCGTTCGGGTGGCTATTACAGAAGATTTCAGTTATGCCGTATTTGTTTCAGGGAACTGGCATCCAAAGGAGAGATACCAGGCGTAAAAAAAGCTAGTTGGTAAAACGGAGAGAAGAAATGTCTTTATCGGATCCTATTGCGAATATGTTGACCATGATCAGGAACGCGGCGCGCGCCAAGAAGGAAAAGGTGGATATCCCGCATTCCAAAATTTTAACGAGTATGGCCGATATATTGAAGAGGGAAGGCTATATTGATAATTACAGGGTTATAAAAGATACAAAGCAGGGTTTATTGAGGGTTTATTTAAGGTATGTCCGCAAGAGATCCGTCATCATTAATTTAAAACGTGTATCCAGGCCCGGCCTGCGTATTTACTCTGATGTTAAGCATATACCGAGGGTTTTACGCGGCAAAGGCACGGCGATACTTACGACGTCCAAAGGGCTCATGACAAATACTGAAGCTCATGAGGCAAAAGTAGGCGGCGAAGTCCTTTGTTATATTTGGTAGGAGCTCCAAATGTCAAGAATAGGTAAAAAGCCGGTTGAGATATTGCAGGGCGCGAAGGCCAGTGTACAAGACGATATATTAGTCATTGAGGGGCCCAAGGGTAAGCTTGAATATCGCATGCCTTCAGTTATCTCTTGTGAAAACAAAGACGGAAAACTGTATTTTGTGGCAGCGAACGCGATAAAGACTACGAAAGCGCTTCACGGTACGTCGCGGGCTTTAGCGGTCAATATGATGAAAGGTGTCACGTCGGGCTATAGCAAAACTTTGTTAATTGAGGGCGTTGGTTATAAGGCTGCGATACAGGGCAAGAATCTGAAGCTTAACGTGGGTTTTTCGCATACCGTGGAATATGCCATACCAGATGACATCAAAATAGATGCCTCTAAACAAGTAGAAATAGTCATTTCCGGTATTGATAAGGCCAAAGTGGGCCAGGTGTCTGCTGAGATCCGTCACATATGTCCTCCTGAGCCATATAAAGGAAAGGGCATCCGGTATTCGGATGAACGCATCAGGAGAAAAGTCGGTAAAGCCGTGACAAAGTAAGGGTAAAAAAATGACAATAAAGATCACAGGAAGAGAAAAAAGGCATTTAAGGTTAAGGAAGCGTGTCATAGGTACGGCCCAAAGGCCGCGCCTTAATGTGCGCAGGAGCCTGAAGAATTTATTTATCCAGATCATTGACGATTCAAAGAGAGCGACGCTTTTGAGTGTGTCTACTACGAATAAGAACCTAAGAGACAAGATCGCTTACGGCGGCAACATAAAAGCAGCTGTTTTATTGGGAGATGTTGTTGCCCAGATGGCTAAAGGCAAAAATATCACCAAGGTAGTTTTTGACAGAGGCGGTTATGATTATCACGGCCGTATAAAGGCATTTGCAGAAGCTGCGAGAAAAGGCGGATTGGAGTTTTAGCATGGTTGAACCTATTTCGATAAGGGAATCAAAAGAAGCGATTGAAAAAGTCGTTAAGATACGCCGTGTGGCTAAGGTTACAAAAGGCGGCAAGAAACTTTCCTTCAGCGCGTTGGTCGTTGTCGGTAATACCAAAGGAAAGGTAGGTGTTTCTTTGGGTAAAGCTAACGAAGTAGCCGACGCTATAAGAAAAGGTATATCTCAGGCTAAGAGAAATATGATGACCGTGCCGCTCGCCGGCACGACTATTCCCCACGATGTCATGGGTGAGTTTGGTTCCGCGCGCGTGATGCTTAAGCCGGCTGTTGAAGGAACCGGTATTATCGCTTCAGGCCCTGTCAGGGCTGTGTGCGAGGCTGCCGGCATCAAGGATATTTTGACAAAGTGTATTACGAGCAACAATCCTTTGAATGTCATCTTGGCTACGCTGCAGGGATTTAAACAGATAAACAGGGATCTGGAGATCTTTGATCTGAGGCGTGAGTCCAGACTTGCGCAAAATGAGGCCGTTGAAGATGCAAATAACTGATATAAGAGCCCCTAAAGGGGCAAATAAGAAAAAAAGGGCCTTGGGCCGCGGAGTGGGCTCAGGACGCGGTAAGACTTCGGGCCGCGGCCACAAAGGCCAGGGTTCACGCGCTGGCCGCGATTTCAGGCCGGGCTACGAAGGCGGCCAGACGATGTTATTCCGGCGCCTTCCTAAAAGGGGTTTTAGGAGCCGGACGCCCAATCCTTATCAGATCATCAACGTTGGAGATCTAAACAGATTTTCAAAAGGGAGTGTGGTTTCTCCGGACAATCTTTTTGATGAAGGCCTTATAAAAAATAAAGACGGCCTGGTGAAATTGCTCGGTAGCGGCGCTATCACCAAACCTTTGAGCATCAAATGCCACAGGGCCACGGACTCGGC
>JBBTLH010000011.1:0-6641 GCA_038068755.1 Candidatus Omnitrophota bacterium | reverse complement strand
CTCGGCGCTGAAAAAGATCCAGGAAGCATCCGGCACCATTGAAATACTCGTATTGCAAACCAAAAAATGATTTCAGCTCTATTAAATTCATTTAAGATACCGGAATTAAAGAAAAGGATTTTAGTAGCGCTTGCTCTTTTAGCTGTTTATAGGCTCGGTTGTTATATTCCCACCCCAGGTATTGACGGCGCTGCTTTAGGCGAACTTTTCAGGCGCATCTCTTCAACGGAAGGCGGGGCGCTCTTTGGCATAATGAACATGTTTTCCGGCGGCGCAATGAGCCGTATGACGATATTCGCTTTAGGTATCATGCCGTATATCTCATGTTCTATCATCATGCAGCTTTTGACGGCGGTAGTGCCGGCTTTTGAAAAACTCGCTAAAGAAGGTAAGAGCGGGCATCAGAAGATAACACAGTATACCCGTTACGGCACGGTGGTTCTTTCCGTCATACAGTCTTATTTTGTAGCTTTGTGGGTTGAAGGGCTTGGCCGCACGGAAGGGTTGCCCATTGTGATGATGCCGGGTTGGAGTTTCAGGCTGGTTACTATCCTGACCCTGACTACGGGCACCATATTTATCATGTGGCTGGGTGAGCAGATCCAGGAGCACGGTATAGGCAACGGTATTTCCTTAGTCATCACTGCGGGCATCATATCAAGGATACCATCGGCTGGTTATCAGTTGTGGGTCTTGTTTTCGCCATATTCGCCTTCAAAGAGGACACTGGAACCTTATATTTTTCTCATCATGACGGTCCTTTTATTGGGCGTTATTTTAGCTATCACGATGGTGATACAGGCGCAGCGCAGGATACCGGTTCAGTATGCCAGGCGCGTGGTAGGGCGCAAGGTCTATGGAGGCCAGAGTACCTACATTCCTTTAAAAATAGACCAGTCCGGGATTATAGCTATTATTTTTGCGCAGTCCATAATTTTGTTTCCTGCGACTATCGCGACGTTCATACCTAACCAGGCGTTCCATAACTTCGCCAATAGCCTGATGCGCGGCCATTGGGTGTATACGGTTGTTTATTCGCTCTTGATCATATTTTTCTGTTATTTCTATACGGCCATAGTTTTTAATCCGTTGGACATCTCTGAGAATATGAAGAAATACGGCGGTTTTATACCCGGCATAAGGCCGGGCAAAACTACAGCCGAATATCTGGATTTTGTGATGACAAGGATCACTTTGGCAGGCGCCGTATTTATGGCCTTTATAGCTATTTTTCCTGATTTCATCATGGCGTGGTTGAAAGTCCCGTATCTGGTAGCTTCGTTTTTCGGAGGCACGGGTCTTCTTATAACCATAGGCGTCATGTTAGACACCATCAAGCAGATAGAATCTCATCTTTTAATGAGGAATTACGAAGGTTTTCTAAAATCAACAAGGATCAAGGGGCGCAGGTAAATGAAACTTATCTTATTCGGGCCACCGGGCGCGGGCAAAGGGACTCAGGCGAAGTTATTGACCCAAAGATTTAAAATTCCCCATATTTCAACAGGCGATATTCTGCGCAACGAAGTCAAAAATAATACTGACCTGGGTAAAAATGCTAAAGGGTTCATGGAGGCAGGCGGGCTCGTGCCTGACAGCCTCGTGACAGAGATGGTCAAGAACAGGATGTCCCAGAAAGACCTAGGAAAGGGCTTTATCTTAGACGGTTTCCCCAGGACCCAGGCCCAGGCCAAGGCGTTAGATAAGATCTTAAAAACAGGGATAGACCGAGCTATCTATCTTTCAACTTCAGAGAAGGTAGTTGTGCAGCGCCTGACAGGAAGGCGCGTTTGCCCGAAGTGCGGCACGAATTACCATATCACTAACATGCCGCCTAAAAAAGACATGCTTTGCGACCAGTGCCAGGTAGAGTTATATCAGAGGCCGGATGATAATGAGGCGACGGTCAGGAATAGATTGAAGGTATACCTTGATGAGTCCGAAAGCGTGCTTAACTATTATAAAAAACAGGGAAAGCTTGAAAATATTTCGGGCGATCTTGATTCAGAAGAAGTTTTTAAGATTGTTTCCAGGAAGGTCGCAGTTCTTTAAAATATGATCCCGATCAAGACTTCTCAGGAAATTGAGAAGATGCGTATAGGCGGCCATATATTATCTCTCATCTTGGATGAGTTGGAGGATATGGTAAAGCCCGGCGAAGCTACTATCGGATTAGACGAAGCGGCCGAGGCTGCCATGCATAAGTTCAAAGTGATATCGGCTTTTAAGGGTTATCGGGGCTATCCGGCTAACATATGCGTTTCAGTTAATGAAGAGGTCGTGCACGGTATCCCGGGACAAAGAAGATTAAGAGATGGCGATATAGCAAGCATTGATATGGGCATTAAATTTGACGGTTTTTTCTTAGATATGGCAAAGACGTTTGCCGTAAGCAAAATAGACGCGGCCAAGCAGAGATTGTTGGATGCGGCCTCGGGCTCTTTAGAAGAGGCTATAAAGCAGCTTAAAGTAGGCCATAGGCTTTCTGAGGCCTCTTGCAGCGTGCAGCGGTTCGTTGAGGAAAAAGGGTTTTCAGTAGTCCGTGATTTCGTCGGGCATGGGATCGGCAGACAGCTTCACGAGGAGCCGCAGATCCCTAATTTTAAGACGTCAGAATCCGGCCCCTTGCTTGAGAACGGCATGGTTTTGGCAATTGAGCCGATGATCAACATGGGCACGTGGGAAGTTGAAGTCTTGCAAGACGGATGGACCGCAGTGACAAAGGATAAGAAGCCATCCGCGCATTTTGAGCATACGATTGCCATATGGGACGGCGCGCCGCAGGTGCTTACGCAATAGCTTATGTCTAAAGAAGAAGCCATAGAAGTAGAAGGAGTCATCACCGAATCTTTACCGAATGCCATGTTCAGGGTTGAATTGGATAACGGGCACAAGATCCTGGCTCATATTTCGGGAAAGATAAGGATGAATTTTATAAGAATTTTGCCGGGAGATAAGGTCAAAGTGGAGCTATCGCCTTATGATCTGTCGCGCGGCAGGATCACGTTTAGATGTAAGTGATGGGGTAAATTTATGAAAGTTAAAGCATCTATCAGAAAGATCTGTAACAACTGCAAGATCATCAAGAGACAAGGTATCTTGAGAGTCATTTGCATAAACCCTAAGCATAAACAGAGACAGGGATAGGAGTAAGACAATGCCCAGAATTTTAGGTGTAGATGTACCCAAGGAGAAGAGGATAGACGTCTCGCTCAGGTATCTCTACGGGATAGGAAAAACGACTTCGGTAAAAGTTTTGGCCGAGGCGGGGATAGATGCTGCCAAGAGAGGCAAGGATCTTACAGAGGAAGAGATATCGCGTATCACGGCGGTGATACAAAAAGGTTACCGCGTGGAGGGCGATCTCAGGCGGGAGATATCTCAGAATATCAAGAGGCTTATGGATATCGGTTCTTACAGGGGTTATAGGCATAAGAAGTCCTTGCCCGTCAGGGGCCAGAGGACGCGCACCAATGCGAGGACTAGAAAAGGCCCGCGTAAGAATGCCGGTATAATAAGGGCCGCGGAAGCGCCTGTAAAAAAGCCGGCTGCTGCGCCTGCTAAGTAAAAGGGAATAAATACCTATAATAGGCAACGTTAAGGAGCATGTATGGCTGTTCAGAAAGGCAAAAGGAAGAGCAAAAAGGTACTGACATCTACGAGCGGCATTGCCCATATCCAGGCTAGTTTTAATAATACTATTGTTACGATCACAGACCGCCAGGGCAATGTTATTTCATGGTCCAGCCCGGGAGCAGTCGGTTTTAAGGGGTCTAAGAAGTCAACGCCTTTTGCAGCTCAGGTTGCCGCAGGCGATGCTGCCAAGAAAGCCAAAGACCATGGATTAGTAGAGGTTGAAGTCTATGTCAACGGCCCGGGTTCAGGCAGGGAATCGGCTATCAGGGCCATAGCGGCAGCAGGCCTGATGATCAGGACTATTAAAGACGTTACGCCTGTGCCTCACAACGGCTGTCGTCCACCAAAGAGAAGAAGGGTTTAGGAGGTTTAATGGCTAAATATACAGGTCCAAGTTGTCGCCTATGCCGCAGAGAGATGATGAAACTTTTCCTGAAAGGCCCTCGTTGTCATACGGAGAAGTGCGGTGTGGCTCGTAGGGCGTTTCCTCCCGGACAGCATGGTCAGACCCGGGGAGCGAAGCTTTCCAACTACGGCATTCAGCTCAGAGAGAAACAGAAGGTCAAAAGGATCTATGGCGTCATGGAACGGCAGTTCCGCAGATATTTTCAAATAGCGTCAAAGTCAAAGGGCGTCACCGGTAAGGTCCTTCTTCAGGAATTAGAGAAGAGGCTTGATAATGTACTCTTCCGGCTTATGTTCGCAACGTCGCACGTCCAGGCCAGACAAATAGTCGGGCACGGCTCAATATATGTCAATAATAAGAGGGTTAATATTCCTTCGTTTTCTGTCAAGAAGGGCGATGAAATTGAGGTCAAGGGAAAGGAAGGGGTTAAAAAAGCCGTTAGAGCCAATATAAATCTCAGCAAAGACAGAGGCGTGGCTTCTTGGCTTGAGGCTGATCTAGCTAATTTAAAAGCGCGCGTTTTGCGATTGCCTGACAGGGAAGATATTCAGATGCCCATTCAGGAACAATTGATCGTTGAGTTGTATTCAAAGTAAGGACAAGGAGGAACCGAGATGGGAATTAAGTGGAAAGATTTTCAACTGCCAAAGTTTTTAGAAATAGATGAATCAACGCATACGCCGACTTACGCCAGATTTATAGCTGAACCTTTTGAGAGGGGGTATGGCGTGACTTTGGGCAATTCGCTCAGGCGTGTCTTATTGTCTTCTATTGAAGGCAGCGCTGTCACGGCCGTTAAATTTGACAATGTTTTGCACGAATTCAGTTCTATGGACGGCGTTATGGAAGATGCAACCGACATCTTGCTCAACATAAAGAATCTTATCTTGCGCTCGCATTCAAGGGCCGGCAAGACTGTTTATATCAAAAAAGACAAGGCCGGGGACGTGACGGGGCGTGATATCATTACTGATGGTACGGTAGAGGTCCTTAATCCCGATTTGCACATCGCCACACTGACCAAGGACGTAAAATTCCATGTGGAGTTGGAAGTGGGCCGCGGCCGCGGGTATGTGCCTTCGGAGATGAATAAAAAAGAGGATCAGCCTATAGGCGCTATTCCCGTTGATTCTATTTTCTCTCCGGTGAAAAAGGTCGCCTATCACGTGGAGAACACGCGCGTAGGCCAGAAGACGGATTATGACCGATTGGTGTTGGAGGTTTCTACTAACGGCAGCATTGATCCAAAGGAGGCCATGCTTTACGGGGCCAATATTCTTAGGGGCCACCTTGATGTTTTTATGAATTTAGGCCAGATACAGGAAGAAATGGAAGAAGAAGAATCCATGTCTCCTGAAGAAGCATCAAGGTATGACAAACTAAGGCTGCCTATTTCAGAACTTGAGTTGTCCGTGAGAAGCTCCAATTGCCTAAGAGAAGCCAATATAAAGATGATCGCTGATTTAGTCGGGAAGTCCGAGAGCGAGCTTTTGGGCTTGAGGAATTTCGGCAAAAAGTCACTTACCGAAGTGAAGGAATTGATAGTAGGTATGGGGCTTACTTTGGGGATGCCGATTGACGATAAAAAATTAAAGAAAGAGAAGTGAAGTCCCCTGCGGCAAGCCGCAGGGTATACATAAAGTTTTTTACCATACTTCAATCCCTACGCCTCATCCTTGAAATTTATTGCAGGGTATTAGGCGTAGGAAATAAGCTAAGGCGGAGCCAATGAGACATAGACGTAACACACAGACCCTGTCGCGTTTCAGTTCGTATTTTAAAGCTACTATGCATTCGTTAGCCCAGAACGTCATCATCCATCAGAAGATCGTGACCACAAAGGTCCGGGCTAAGTTGGTTAAGCGCCTTGTTGACCGGATCATAACGTTAGGCAAAGACGTTGATTCTTTGTCTGCCCGCAGGAGGGCATTTTCACTTTTAAACAGCCATAGCCTTGTGCATAAACTCTTTTCTGAAATAGCGCCGATGTTCGCTCAAAAAAATGGCGGCTATACCCGCATTATCCCTTACAAGAGAAGAAGGGGAGATAACGCGGAGCTCGTAGTCCTTGAGCTTTCCGTTCAAAAGGATGTTCCTAAGGAAAAAGTACGCGCTCCCAAGGCTGACGACGCGGCCGCAGAAAAACATGCAGAGAAGCGAGAGGCCCCTAAACGCGAACATAAAGAACACAAAGAGAAAGAGGCGAAAAAACCTTCCAGGAAGATGTTAGGGGGTTTTGGAAAAATGTTCAAGTCCGAGAGGGATTCGCTGTAAAAAGTTCCTCCTATGTCACTTTCTAAAAGAGCAAGAGAAGTCAGTCCTTCGGCTACGCTGGCCATTACGGCAGCAGCCAAGCGCATGGTAAAAGAAGGCAAGGCAGTAGTTGCTTTCGGAGCCGGCGAACCGGATTTTGATACTCCAGAGCCTATTAAGGCCGCGGCAATAAAGGCTATACAAGACGGTTTTACGAAATATACTCCCACCTCCGGCATCCCCGAACTTAAAGATGCCATCTGCAAAAAATTAAAAACCGATAACAATTTGGATTACGCTTCTTCCGGCATAGTCGTTTCATGCGGCGCGAAACACTCGCTTTATA
>JBBTLH010000010.1:0-23005 GCA_038068755.1 Candidatus Omnitrophota bacterium | reverse complement strand
TTTCTACAACATAGAAGCCTTTTTGAGAAAGTTGCTTTCGCCAAATCCGCAGACAATCGAAAAAACCTCTATAGAATCGTTTTCAGCGGTGATGGCCAAGAAGCCATCTTGCTCCTCGCCGGTGGGAAAGAAATATACCATTTTGGCTAGCGCACTGTTGAGGGGGAAAGATAATACCCGCATCTATTCTATGACAGCCATTAATCATAAATTTAGAAATTATTTTCGCCATGAGTATACAAATATTGCCTTAAGTTTTGAAATTTCTGGAGGACAATTCAGGTTGGCCATGCCATTTAGGATGAGACATAACGAAAAGAAATTCGCGGATAAATTTAATCTAATCTCTGACATATTGGGAGAATATAATTGCTCGGATATAAAAAAATTAATAGACGAAACTGCCAGGCTCTCCAAGAATGACATAGATCAACAATCATTGCGCACAAAAATAAACTCTGCGGTTTTAGACAGAGGATATTCAGAGATGAGTTTTGATCCAGTTTTTGACTGTAACGAGGTTTTTCTTATAGATAAAAAGACAGATAGGATAATGACAGAGCCAGGGTTTTCGATGCGCAATCCCATGCATCATAGCATAGATAATTTTATTTATATTGTTAAAACATGGAAGATCTGGAAGTTGTTAAATAATGATTTAAATATTAATGCCTTGTTAATATTCGGAAAAGGAAATATAGCGGATCTATTGAGTACTTCAATTAGGGCGGTTGGATGGCGTTATAAATACAAAAATGTGTTTGATTATATTAAAGATAATTCTTTGCCTATTATTCTGATTTCCCAGAGCCAGCAGTACAATACAAAAATCAACGAATATGTAAACGAGGCTAGACACCTTCCTATATTTTCCGGATACAGGCATTATAAGAATGGAATTTTATTACCACAAAATAACTATCTCTTAATGACTGAATCTATCTCCTCGCCAGTAAATTTAGAGGCTACCAGGCTACGAGGCCACAGGGTCACAAGTTACCCGCCAAATGAGACTGAAAAGGCCTGGCCCTTAGAGTCTCACGGCGTATCCCCGCCGGTTTCCAAAATCGCTTGGCCAAATATACTTCTGGATGATTTTAAAAGCTATAAGAACAAGATTATCCGCATATCTCCAGAACACATAGCCTCTGAGCTCACGAGAGGATTGGATATTGAATGGAGTGAGTTAAGGCAGGTAAAAAACCCTCCTCCCGGTTATCATTGGAATGATTGGGTTAGGCTTTATGAACATCATTTAACAGGAGAAAAATTTGTAATAAAAGGTTCTCCGGCAGAAAATAGGAGCGATTATCTGTTTTCTCATTTAGCGGGAGAATTTATCTTAAGGCTTCTCGGTATATCCACCACAGAAAGCCATTTGATTAAAACATATAAAAAAGGCGTAGAATTCATCATGCCGTTCTTGAAAGGCATTCCTTTAGATTGGCAAGGTTATAACAGAAGGCTTGATGATAATCAGAAAAGATTAATCAAGGGCATGGAGTTGGTAGATCTTGCTCTGTCTATTTACGACAGGAGAGAAGACCACGTCTTATATAACCAAAAGAAGAATTTACTTTACTGGATAGATGCAGATATAAGTTTTAACAGCGACGAAGTAAAAAGAAATTATAGACACGCTATTAATTCCGGTTGGAATTCTTTCAACGGCAAGGTAATGAATCATAGCCGAGACTTTTATGCTGAGATGGGGTCCTCAAGGAAAGATCATACATGGATGGCCAAAAGGTTTATTTTAATCAGCGCTGCTCAGTTTGAAGCAATAGTAGGCACTGCAGTAAACCTCATTCCCGATAATACATTTAATTCTGAGAAGATAATTCAAGAGTTGATAAAGGCGCGTTTTGCTGCACAAAAGTTGCTAAAGCCGTCTTCCGCCGCCTCGCCGGTGTTATCAGCCAATAGTCAACTTGTCCTGAGCGAAGTCGAAGGATGGCCAATAGTCAATGGTCAAAAAAATCCTTTACTATTGACTATGGACTATAGACTCTGGACGGCCGAAGGCCATGCCGCCTCGCCGGTGGTTTTTATTGAATTAAGGAGAGATAAGTTGAGGGTAGGAACTGACGGGGACTTCAATGAATCTTCTCCAGCGGTTCTTTTGGATGGAGGCATCTATCCTTTTGGCGACGACAGCAGTAAAAAACTTCTCTCCGCATTGCTGACAGACTCCAGCCGGCACATCTTCAAAGAGATAAAGCTTATTCTTCCAAAAGAAGTCAGCCATCACTTTGGCGGGCTTGACAGTTCCGTCGCAGTAAGAACAGTCATTATATTTATGTTTAGGCATTTAACTCCTCCTGTGTTTAGGGTTTATCCATTTGGGCGCCTTTGGGATATAAACAGTTATAATGCGCAGCCATCCATTAGGCAGAATACTCAAGACTATATGTATTGGCCTGTGTTGCGAATACCCCAATATCAAACAACTGGGCCCCCGTTTATCTTTGAAGTAATTTTCAATAATCTCTCCAGTCAAAATCACATGCTCAATATCAGTTATCGTTATCTCTTCTTCGCATCTTTCCTTCTGGGCATGCAGGCTTATTTCATATCTGTTATTGCGGATACAATTACGCAGTCTATAGATTTCCATACGGTTAATAAAATAACATCTTTATCAAGAGAAGTCAAGCCGATACTTTTGTTAAATCTCGCCGCCTCGCCGATGATACCATCTGATTGGTTGAAGCTAAGCTTCAATCCGGATAGTTTCAATCTGGAAGTCGCTAAAAATAAAGCCGCCGCCTCGCCGGTGCATCAAGGAGGTAACCCAGAAGAAAATAAGGAGATAAAAGTAAGGATCAATGAGTTGATGGGATGGCTCTTGAAACAGCAAGGAGAACAATCTGTCTTAACTCAAAAAGAAGTTCTGAAAAAATTAGATTTGCTGGAAGGCGCATCTTTAGCCGATGGAGATGGAAACACCCCTGGTTCCGGAAAGATACCCCATTCCATAGGCAGGTATTTATCTTCAAGGCTGCGTATTCCTGTTTTATCTTGTAATGACCATGGCAGAATATTCCCATGGCCGCGTTACCTTAACAATATTGGTTACTTATCAGCTAAAGAGTCCTTGATAATATTTGATTCGCACGATGATAGTTATGATCTCGATAGAGATGATTATGGCATAAAAGTGGAAGATAAAGATATTGATACAATAGATTTTGCTTCTCTTAGCGGGACTTGGGTTAGTTATGTTAATAAATATGGACTGACTAAAGAAACCTTTTTATTTGTGCCTCCGACATGGACTTTCTTAAATTTTGCCGACCTGAAAGATAAAAAGGCATATAATTTGGTTTCGGCGAATTTGGCTGATGTGAATAAGCTAATAAATAATGAAGGCGCCATTCTTAGCATAGATTTAGATTATCATTTTTGCTATTCATATCCCAGGCGTATCCCAAGCAGCAAAGATGCGTTGCGGGAGGAAATTCAGAATACTTATATTTATTTACTAATGCATTTGCAAGCGAATAATATCAGGCTTAAGGCTCTAAACATCAGTTATAGTATGCCGGAATTTGTATATTTTGAGTGTGCCCGTTACATTATTAATGTAATCATAAGCACTTTTGATGCTTTAACTTTTAGCCATAGCACATCTCCGCTTAGTAAAGAGAACCAGAACTTGCTGGGTGCAAAAGGATTACGGTCTAGCGAAAACCAGGTATCGAACACCGAATGCCGGATACCGGAGAAATCCGCCGCCTCGCCGGTGGTTAATAAAAGGGACAGGTATCCGATTGGTCCGGCAGACGGTGCCAAGTTGTCTCTTGAGTTGGGCGAGAGCCTTGGCGAAGGTTTAATATACGATAATTATTCGGCTATCCGCTGGGAGAAAGAACGCTTGATTATTTCCATCCTGGAACAATTGCAACAGCCTTTTTTTGAAGACAAGGTTGAGGCAGTGCGCTCATTAGGGCAGTTAGGGATTCCTGATAAAAGAATTTTCGCAGGGCTAATGAATGTTCTTGGAAGTATCGATACCCTTGTTTATATTCAGCAATTAGAATTAGAAACTGAGGTTTTTAGGACAATAAAAACCCTCTTCAAATACCAGCCCCACATTCCTGAAATATATACGCGAATTGACAAAGAAAGATTCCCTGCGCTTTTAGATAATCTTGGCGAAAAAATCGCAGAAAGGCAAATCAGGAAATTTGCTGACTTCCTTAATCTGCTAAAGATACTCGTTATTGACAAATACCGCGATAGAGCATTGAAAAACCCTTATTACCCCTATAGTTGCGACTTCTTTTCTAATGAAGTTAGGCCGCTATTTAAGCAATACTCTTTTAGCCATGAATTAAAATATATTGAATATAACCCGGCCTTAGAAGCTCTCCTCGCAGTAAACTGTCATTATTACTGGATAATCTCTGTAGATAAAATTAAATTCGGTTTGGATATTGCCGCTGACCAGTTCACCAGGATAAAAGATAACGAATACAAAAAGATTGCTCCGGTAGTTATTCCTTTATCGGTCATTACAGCTAATCCCCGGAAATACCCGATGTATACGGGAATCTCCCCAGCGGTAGAGGAGTTAATTTCAGCCGCCTCGCCGGTGTCATCAGTTAACCAGTTAGCTGGTTTGTCGATTAACCGGCCAACCGATAAACCGACCAATTGGATAACCGATAACGACTATCTCTGGGAGAGTTTCGAGCTTTTTATCAGGCAAGAAAAAATGAGGAAGGAATTTGAGCGTCTGACGTCTTCGTGGCATCTAAAGCCCGGGAAAGGAGAGGGTATGGGGATGAGCTTGGGGGAGCGTTTTGGGGAAAATAGAGTGGTTTTATTTCAACCCGTTGTGAGATAATAATAGAGGAAAGGGGGTGTTTATGCGCAAAGCAAAAAGGTTTGAGTTTCAGATCCTAAAAAATGATGTTTGCGCCAAAGAGGATAAGAGAGTCTTTTGCCGTTTTGCTTTAAACGATTTACCTGTAAGGTTTAAAGACTTAAATATAGGAGAGAAAGGAGGCGGTGTCTGTAAAGACATCGGCGGAGGAGGTATGGGCGCTGAGTTTACGCGTGAGCTTAAGCCCAGGACATCGTTGGAAATGTGGGTGGATCTACCTGATGGCTTTGAACCGCTGCATCTTTTAGGTAAAGTCGTATGGTCCAATCCTTTGGGGGCGTCTTGCCGCGTAGGCGTTGCTTTTGACAGGCCGCGCCTGATGAGTTTGGCGCGGATATTAAAGTTAGGAGGCGTTTATGAATGAAAACAGGAAAGCGGTTCGGTGGAACATAATTTTGCCAGTGCGTTATGTGGGCTTATCCAGACATACGGAAAGCTCAGCCATGACCAGGGATCTGAGCTTGTTTGGAGCAAAGCTTGCCATGGTGGAGAGGCACAGGCCGGGTGATAAGCTTGAGATGATGCTGGATATGCCCGCAGGAGATAAAAACAATTCTATGCGCGTTGATGCGGATGTAGTATGGCAGAAGCCCGCATGCGATTTTGAAGAGGGATGTAACTATATGACAGGAGTGGTATTTAGGAACGTTAGAGATTGCCATAAGCAGAGCCTTGTGGAATATGTTTCCCTTAACCATCCCCAGGAGTTTAGGCAGCATTGGTGGGATGGGGTATAGCTGTTTTTAGTATAAAAGAGGCGCTAAAAAAATACATTTTTGTGCTTGACCTCTATGGGGCGGTATGTTAAACTTTTGAAATCTATTTTCCCATAGATAGCAATAAGTTATATAAAAAATAGGCCATACTTCATGAAGTACGGACATTTTTCTCCTGACGGAACCGAATTTATCATTAATTCTCCGGAAACACCCACCCCTTGGATCAATTATTTAAGCAACGAAAAATATTGCGCCATCATCTCGCAGACAGCCGGCGGATACAGTTTCTTGAGGGATTGCCGCACTGACAGGATATTAAGATGGGCGCCTGATTATAAAAATTTTGACAGGCCGGGACGTTATATTTATGCCCGGGAACCGGGAACCGAAAACCGAAAACAGGGAACCGCCAAGGTCTGGTCGCTGACCTATCAGCCGATGCGCCTTGAGCCTGATTCCTACGAATGCCGTCATGGATTAGGTTACACCACTATCCTTTCCAAAAATAATTCTATTAAATCGCAGGTCACCTATTTCGTGCCCATTGAAGACGATTGCGAACTCTGGCTCGTTTCAATAACTAATGAATCAAATAAAGAAAAGAAGCTGGAGCTCTATCCTTATGTGGAATGGCTCGTCGGAGATTACCACGAAGAACTGCGTTACCGAAATATAATGAATCTATACAACCGTATGTGGTTTGACGAAACACACAATATGATCTTCGGCTGGAAGACCGCGTTTTGGCAGGGTATGAATATAAAGGAATTCAAAAATTACTCTTTCTTCGCCACTAACCTTGAAGTCAAAGGGTACGCGACGCGTAAAGAGGAGTTTCTGGGCCGCTATAATACCGAAGCCTCGCCCGACGCTATTTTAAGCGGTAAGTTTAAGAGTTCACCTTTATGCTCCGGCGAAGACGGTATAGGATGTTTTAAGCACGTTGTTAAATTAGGCCCCAGGCAGACAAAAGAATTCGTTGTTATTTTAGGCGCGACCGAAGGCCAGAGCAATGCCGTTAAACTCGTCGCTAAATACAGGGATTTGGATGTTGTAAAGAAGGCCTGCGAAGATACCAGGGCCTTGTGGAAAGATCGTATTATCGGCAATGTTACGATCAAGACCCCGGACAGCGATTTTGACACGATGATCAATGTCTGGGTAAAGTATCAGGTCTATATGTGCAATCTCTGGTCGCGCTCTCCGTCGTTTTATCATGAGGGTTCCGGCGGGAGAGGCTATCGTGATTCTTGTCAGGACTCCGAGTCCATCGCTTCCATCAATCCCGGGCTAACGCGCAAAAGGATCCTCCAGATTGCCTCGCTTATACGTAAAGACGGCACATCAGCCCCCGGTTGGTCGGATACTGCCGGGCCTAATCAACACCGCCCCAATAAAGACCATCAGATATGGCTTACCGCGACAGTGCGCGCTTATATACAGGAGACAGGCGACAAAGACATCTTAAAAGAATATATTCCATATTTAAAAGATAAGTGGGTGGGGGGCTGGGAGATAGACCATAACCACAAAGGCGGCCCTCAAACCGACGGAGAAGGCACTCTTTTTGAGCACCTGGAGAAAAATCTTAATTTTTGCTTTAACGACGCAGGGGAACGCGGCCTGCCTAAAATAGGGCACGCGGATTGGAATGACGCCATTGACGCCGCCGGTAAAAAGCACAAAGGCGAAAGTGTCTGGCTTGCTCAGGCTTTGGTGCGTTCTCAGAAATATCTCGCGGAACTCGCTGAACTCTTGGGTAACAAAGAAAAGGCGAATGAGTTTTTGGATAAAGCCAGGATTATTGCAGAGAGAGTAAATACCGTGGCATGGGACGGCGACTGGTATACGCGCGGGTTTACGGACGACGGCATTCCTTACGGCGTCAAAGCATATGACGAAGGAAAGATATTTATTATGAGCCAGGCTTGGGCTATTCTTTCAGGCCTTGCCGAAGGCGAGCGCCTTGCGAAGGTCTTAAAATCATGCGATAAATATTTAGATGGGCCTCACGGCATAGCCATGTTCTATCCGGCCTTTACGAAGTTCCGTCCGGAATTGGGCCGTATAAGTATGTTTTCCGAAGGCACAAAAGAGAACGCGTCTGTTTTTTGTCATGCCGCGCACTTTCTTGTCGTCGCTTATTGCATGGCCGGCCGGGGCAACAAGGCTTACGAGTCCATGATCAAGATCATGCCGAACAAACAGAAAAACTACGACCTCTACAAGGCAGAGCCTTATGTTTATGCCGAGTATCTCGTAGGCCCCGAGAACCCGTATCGTTACGGCGAAGGCCAGTTTACCTGGATAACCGGCGCGTCGGGCTGGGCTTTTATGGCCGCCACAGAATGGCTTATGGGTGTCCGCCGCGATTACGAAGGCCTGCGAATAGACCCATGCGTGCCGTCTTACTGGAAGAAGTGCTCTATGAGGCGCCCTTTCAGAGGCGATGTGTATGAGGTGGATATAGAAAATCCCAACGGTGTTGAAAAAGGCGTAAAAGAGATATATGTGGATAATAGGCCGATAGAAGGTAATTTGGTCAAGACTATCGGCGACGGCAAGACGCACAAGGTCCGGGTAGTAATGGGCTAAGCCAATGAGAAAAATCAAACAGGACAGATTTTCTCATTGGGATGTATGGGGGAGTTATATGAGAAGAAGTATTTTAAAACATCTGGTGGTTTTTCTGTCATTCGCCGGTTTTTTGAGCGGTTGCGGCAACCCGCAGGCAGTGGCACCGCAAGCCTCAAAAAAGATCGTCGTCTGGCATTGGATGACTGACAGGGATGAGGCCTTTCAGGAATTAGCCAAAAGATACGAACAGAAGACCGGCATAAAAGTCGTATTAGAACTTTACGCGCCGTCGGATGCTTACACGCAGAAGGTCCGCGCCGCTGCGCAGGCAAAAGCCCTTCCGGATATTTACGGCCTCTTGGGCGAGAAGAGAGATTTTGCCGCTTTTGTAAAAGCGGGTCATGTTGCCAGTTTCACTGCTGAGATGGAAAAAGACAATAGGGCCTGGCAGAGGGAGATATTTGAAAAGGCCCTGGCTGTCAACGAATTCTCCGAGGGGAATGAGTTCGGAGTTGAGGCAGGCATTTACGGCGTGCCCATAGATGTCATGAATATCCAGATGGTCTATAACAAGAAACTTTTTGCCAAGGCAGGGCTTGACCCGGCCAGGCCGCCTGTGAGCTGGGAAGAATTTGCTGCTGCCTGCGATAAGCTCAACGCCGCAGGCATTCAGGGATTGATAAGCGGCTGGGGTGAAGTGTGGATGATAGACTGCTTTGCCTCTAATCTGGCGTTCAATATCATGGGCCCTAAAAAGATTTTTGCGACGCTTAAGGGCGAAGTGCCTTATTCTGATCCTGACTGGATAAAGGTCTTTTCTTTATTTAAGGAAATGGCAGATAAAAAAATGTTAGCGGGAGGCATCGTCACCATGATCAATAAGTCAGCCGAGCAGGCGTTTGCCAATGAGCGTGGGGCGTTCGCCTTCAACGGTTCATGGTGCGTCAATGTATATCACGGCATGAACCCTGAACTTGAATACGGCGTCATGCTTCCTCCGAGGGTGAATATGCAAAACCCGGCATTTATTTGGGGAGGCGCCGGCTCTTCATTTTTGGTCAATGACCGCTCTCTGGCCAGGGAAGAGGCAAAAGCCTTTTTGAAGTGGCTCACAGACCGCGACCAGCAGGCATATCTGGCAGAGACGACGCGTAATCTGCCTGCCAATAAGAACGCTCTGGCAAAAATACCTCCTATCCTGGCTGATTTTGCCAAAGGTATGGATAATGTCACGCATCCCAATGTCTGGCCTGTTAATGAACTTCCGAAGGTCATTGAGAGGTTTGACAAAGGCCTGCAGTCTATAATTATAGGCGAGAAGACGCCCGAAGAGCTGGGCGCGGAATTGACAAAGTTGAAAGCCGATGAGATGGCGAAGAGAAGATAGTAAATAGCATATAGTTTATAGTGTATAGGAAAAACAAAGACAGATCCGGCGGCAAAATTTTTCTATAAACTATAAACTATAAACCTTTAACCATTTATGATGAGTTCTATCTCTGATAAGATCAAGAATACCTATAACTTCCTTCATGAGGCTTCGGGGAAGCAGAAGGCTATTGCCGGCGTATCGTTAGCAGTGGTCCTTGAGGTCGCCTTTTTGAATTTTCACGCGTCTGGTTTATTCTGGTTTTGCGTATACTCCTTTGTGGCATTGTCGCTAGCGTTCATTGTTATTGCTAACGTTATTAAGAAGAGCATGTCGGCTTTTGTATTTGTCTTGCCGGCGCTGCTTATTTTTACCATATTCTATATCTATCCTTTTTTTAAGGTCCTGCAGTTGAGCCACAACGCCTGGGACGGCATTTCGCCTACCATGACTTTTCTGGGGCTGGCGAATTTTAAAGAGGTCATGCAGGATCAGACATGGTGGGTCTCTATGCGCAACGCCGGCTATATTACTTTTATCGCGCTTGTATTCCAGAACGCGTTAGCGCTCGCATTGGCTCTTGCCTGCGACCGGCAGATCAAGGGGAAGAATTTTTACCGGGTCATTTTTTTCATACCGCCTGTGCTTTCGGAGATCGTAGTAGGGCTTATCTGGCGCTGGATATATGACGGCGATTACGGGCTTTTAAATCACGCGCTTGTGTCTTTAGGGTTTAAAGACCTTGTGCGCACATGGTTGTCTGATCCCGGCACGGCATTGACGTGCGTTGCCATCATCCATTGCTGGAAAGGTTTCGGGTGGGGTTTCATGATATTGTTAGCCGGATTGCAGACCATACCCCGCGAATTATACGAGGCGGCGCGCGTGGACGGCGCCGGGATTTGGCAGACTTTTAAAAATGTGACTATTCCGTTGATGATTCCTGTTTTCGTATTGGTCACTATTTTGACCATTCTCGGGACGATGCAGGTATTTGTCCTGATACTTTCAATGACCGGCGGAGGCCCCGGTTACCATACGGAAGTGCCTGTTACAAGGATCCTGGCGTCCATGCAAGGGTCATCCATGTTCGGTTATGCCTGCGCCCAAGGCATTACGTTCGGGGCTATACTGATGCTCGTTTCTTTCGCGCAGATAGGCGTATCAAGGAAGTTAAAACAAGCGTAGAATAAAACGCGGGTACTGCAGGCGTGAGCCCGCAGAGGAAAGAGAAGATTATGAACCTTAACCGTTACACCGCGGCTCAATCGTTAATCAACGCGCTCATCCACGTCTTTCTTGTCATAGTGGCCGTGACATGCGTTTTTCCTCTCCTTTGGATGTTTGGCTCAAGCTTGAAAACGCAGAGCACAGTTTTTTCCGACATGAGTATAATACCCAAGGCCATGCATTGGGAAAATTTTTACCTGGCATGGACCAAAGGCGGTTTCGGCGTTTATTTCCTGAACAGCCTCTTTTATACGGTTATCGTGGTTTTTGGCATCGTTATAATCTCATCGTGGGCAGCCTACGCGTTTTCGCGCATGAACTTTCCCGGAAAAAATTTTTTCTTCTTCATGTTCCTCGCAGCTATGATGATACCCTTGCCGGGAAGTTTTGTGCCGCTCTACGTCCTGGTCAATAATGTCCGCAATGTCCTGCTTAATTTTTTGAGCGCGGCAACGCCGTTCCTTTTGAAGTTCCTGCCGCAGGCCTTTGTCTATGGCATGGTCTCATTTATACAGGACCAACTTTATCCGCGCGCCGCTTACATCTTATGCATGATAAACGTTGGCCTGTCTTTTAGTATTTATATGCTAAAGACCTTTTTTGACAAGATGCCAAAGGAGCTGGAAGACGCGGCGCGCATTGACGGATGCACGAGGCTTGGCATCTGGCGCCATGTGGCGCTGCCGCTGGCAAAGCCAGCCATCGCGGTCATAGTCATATATAACGCCCTTAATGTCTGGAACGAATACATACTGGCAAACCTCATACTCTCTTCTAAAGACCTTATGCCTCTGCAAAGGGGCCTTATGGTATTTCAGGGAGAGCACATCACCCAGTACCCGCTGCTTATGGCGGGGATGACGATCACGGTATTGCCTATTCTTGTTATTTACCTGGCTATGCAGAAATTCATAATTAAAGGTATTACAGCCGGCGCCGTAGTTGGTTGAAAAAGGAACATTATGACAAAACAAAAATCAAAAGTTTTTAAAACATTTTATCTCGTGATTTTTTTCGCAGCTTGTGGTTTGTGGGCTTTGGATTCTTTTGCGCAGAATGAAACAAAGCAGGCCGTCCCGGTTGTAGAGGCAAGCGTGCCGCCGGGAAACGTTGAACAGGCAGCAGCTCCGCAGATAGCTGCCCAGCCGGCGCAGGAGCCTTCGCTTTCCGACCTTGTGTCTTTGGCGCGCAAAGCAAAAGATAAAGATGAATTTGATAAAGTCTATAGTCTTGTCCGGCAAGCTATGGAGCGTTTTGGTGAGGGGGCGCGCGCTCAACAGAAGGCGCTCAAAGATTTTCCGCCGTCAGAACAGATAAATAATTACGCCGCGCTTAATAATACGGCTGAGTGCCAATTTATAAAGGCAGAGGCATTAAAAAAACAGGGTAAAAAAGCTGATGCGATAGCTGCTTTTAAGGTGATCGTCTCTGATTTTTCTTACGCTCAGGCCTGGGACCCTCGCGGATGGTATTATAAACTTGCGACGACATCGCAAGAAGCTGTTGACAGGATGGAAGGCCGGGATGTTGAGGCCCAGAAGTGCGGTGCCATCCGTGACACGAAAGTAGTTTTAAATGATCCCGGGAAAGAAGAGATCATAAATTATGACAATTACGGTGATTTTGAAGGGATTGGCACAAAAGATTATAAATACGTGGTCAAGTTCCAGGAAGGGCTTTCAGAGGCTGTGGGCGAAGGCATCTACCCTAATACTTCGGGCGTGCGATGGAATCCGGCGTTCCAGGCGGTCAAGAAAGAACGCAGGCTTGAAGGCAGCCACTGGGCTTTTGTCCATTCCCCTGATCTGGAGGCGGCCTTTTTTAAATGGGCGCTTGCTCCCGAGCCTCCGGGCATAAAACTTTTTTACACAGCGCTTATCTTGGAGCGGGCCGGCTTATTCAAACACGCCATCAAGGCGTATTACGCCATTGTGGTCCATTATCCTCAGACCGTGGGCTGGACCTATTGGCATACTCCGTGGTATGTGGGCCCGGCATCTATCGCGCGGATAAAATACCTGTGCAAAAAATATCCGCAGGTGAATATGAAACTGGTGGGCTCAAAGATAGAGGTCAGGCAAGGTTTTGATAGTGATATCTCAAACGATATTTTTATCGTTGACCCGGGCCGGCTTATCAAGAACCATATCCCTGAGACATTTTCCGATAAGTTTAAGAAATATGTGGAAAAACGTAAAGTGCAGTCAAAGGTCATAAGAAAATTAGGCGAGGGTAAAGTGCGTTTTGTCCAATATGCCAATAATCATTGGCAGCTTTTGGTTGATAACAGGCCTTATACGATCCGTGGCATTACCTATGCTGTGGCCAAAATCGGCCAAAGCCCTGACGAAGGCACGCTCAAGGGCTGGATGGATTATGACTATAATAATAACGGCAAATCCGACGGCCCATATGACGCTTTTGTGGACACTAATAAAAACAACAAGCAGGACTCCGACGAACCGGGCGTGGGCGATTATCAATTGATGAAGCGCATGGGCGTCAATACTATCCGGTTGTATCATCAGCCCTATTCCGTTAAGAAAGAACTTCTCAGGGACCTGTTTGCCAGATTCGGCATCCGCGTGATCATGGGCGATTTTCTGGGCAAGTACGCCCTGGGTTCGGGCGCGGATTGGGACCCCGGCACTGATTACGAGAACCCGCAGCATCGCGCCAGGATGCTGGAGTCAGTCAAACAGATGGTCTTGGAACACAAAGACGAACCGTATCTGCTTATGTGGCTTTTAGGCAATGAAAACGTCTATGGTGTCGCTTGTAACGCCGACAAGAAACCTGAGGCTTATTTTAAATTTGTAAACGAGGCCGCGAGATTGATCAAATCTCTTGATCGCGATCATCCGGTAGCTGTGGCGAGCGGAGATCTCGTATTCTTTGACAAGTTTGCCCGATACGCGCCTGACGTGGATATGTACGGCGCTAACGTCTACAGGGGCGACAGCGGTTTTGGTTCTTATTGGGAGGTCGTCAGGGGCTTGACCGACAAGCCGGCTTTTATCACGGAGTATGGCTGCCCCGCTTACGTCTATTGCAAGAGTTTAGACGAGGCAGAGGGCATGCAAGCCGAATATCTTAAGAGCTGCTGGGATGATATCGCACAGAATTCCGCGTTCGGCTCAGGCGCGGGCAACGCCATAGGAGGTGTCTTGTTTGAATGGCTTGATGAGTGGTGGAAAGGTTATGAGCCGGCTATACATGACACAAAAGGATTGTGGGTCGGGCCGTTCCCGGATGGTTTTATGCACGAAGAGTGGCTGGGAGTGGCTGGACAGGGCGACGGAATATCAAGCCCGTTCTTAAGGCAATTGAGGAAAAGTTATTACGCGTATCAGAAACTGTGGGAGCGGTAGGGTAGAAGGCTTCGAACCTAGGCGCTCGTAAAATTTCAGCCATAACCTTGTCTGAAATTTTACTGAGCAGGATTCGAAGTCCATTTTGGTCGGAAAAGAACGTAAAAAGTCAAAATGGAGGTGTGTATGAAAAAGTTAACAGTAGTTATGGCGGCAATGGCGATGGCCTTCGCCTGTTGCCGGGCGTACGCGCAGGATGTCAAGCCTGCGAGCACCAAGGATTTCGCTGTTTATTCGGATAGCAGCTCTCCGGATAATCACTTCATCCCGTCGGGATGGATGGGTGATTACGGCGATATCACAATGGACGAGAAGTGTATGGACCAGCCGCACGCAGGCTCAACTGCCATCAAGTTCGTCTACACGGCAAAGAAGAGCCAGGGCCAGGGTTGGGCTGGTGTGTATTGGCAGAATCCGGCTAACAACTGGGGTTCCAAGAAGGGCGGTTTTGACCTGACGGGCTTGAATAAGCTCACCTTTTGGGCGCGCGGCGCCAAGGGCGGGGAAGTGCTGGACAAGTTTAACGTCGGGGGCATCAAAGGGACATATCCGGATACAACAGAAGTCTCAATGGGCCCTGTGGAACTGACAAGCTCATGGCAGCAGTATACTATCAACCTCTCGGGTAAAGACCTCTCTTACATCAACGGCGCGTTCACTTGGGTCGCCAATGCCGATTCTAATCCGGACGGGCTCACGTTCTATGTGGATGATATCAGGTTTTCATACGACCCTATGTTAAAAGAGGCTGGAAAAAAGATACAGGAAGTGCCGTTTTATATCTACGCCGATAAGGGTTCTATCATGAACCACTTTATTCCATCGGGTTGGATGGGTGATTACAGTGATATAAAACTTGATGTGGGCTCGTTGGAGAATCCATATTTCGGCAAGACATGTCTTAAGATAGTCTATAACAATAAAGCTTCAAACCACGCCCGTTGGGCCGGCATGTATTGGCAGAATCCGGCTAACAACTGGGGCGGCGCTGACGGCGGCTTTGACCTGTCTAAAGCGACAAAGCTCACCTTTTGGGCAAGAGGCGAAAAGGGCGCAGAGAGGATAGAAGAGTTTAAGATCGGCGGCATCATGGGTGAATATTCGGATTCAGACACTGCCGGCATCGGCCCTGTGGTATTAGAGAAGGATTGGAAACAATACACAATAGACCTTAAGGGAAAAGACCTTTCTTATGTCATCGGAGGTTTTGTCTGGGCGACGAATCTGGATGTAAATCCTGACGGCGCTACGTTTTATTTAGACGAAGTCAAGTATGAGTAGAGAACTTATTTGATAAAGAATCGCTATAGATTATTTGTCTTCATACCCATGCTGGTGTTGGCTTGCGTCATGCTGACCGGCATGGGTAAGCCGTCTGCCAAAAAAGTTTTTGTCAAGACTTTGAAGAACGGGCACTATCAGCTCATTGTCAAAGGCAAGCCCTATATAATCAAAGGTGTTTGCTATAATCCGATACCCATAGGCAAGCCTCACGACTACGATTTCTGGTCGGATCCGCTGCAGCCGTGGAAGAAAGACGGCGAGCTCATGAGGAAGATGGGTATTAACACCGTGCGTTTTTATCAACCCGGAGAGGATTTTGGATCCGTTAAAAAGGTAGTTTCAGACCTGTATAAGCTTTACGGCATACGCACGACTATGGGTAATTGGCTTGAGTTTTGGAATTACCCGGCGCCCTTCTATGATGACAAGGATTTCAGGGATAAAGTTAAGAAGGGTGTTTTAAACATGGTTACAGCCCTGAAAAACGAGGAAGGGATACTTTGCTGGATCCTCGGCAATGAGAATAATTACTCTTTTAGCGGCAAGGTCAATCCCTGGTCAAGCGCCAGGATAGACAAGTTGGGTGATCCGCGTCAATGCATGCTGGCGCGCGCAGAGAGTTATTATACTCTCGTCAACGAGATAGCGCAGGAGATCCATAAGATAGACCCTGACCATCCGGTGGTGATGGGTAACGGCGAGTTGATCTGTCTTGATGTCGCAAAGGAGTTTGCTCCCGACATTGACATCATCGGCTGTGTTATCTATAGAGGTAAGACATTCGGCAACTTCTTTAATACGCTTAAAACTACTTTTGATAAGCCTGTGATGTTTATTGAATTCGGCGCTGACGCCTACAATGCCTATGAAAAAAGAGAAGACGAAGATATGCAGGCCATGTTTTTAGAGTCTCAATGGTCTGAGATCTACAAAAATTTGGCTAATAATCCTAAAGGCGCGGGTAATTGCCTTGGCGGGACGATGTTTGAATGGACGGATGAGTGGTGGAAGCATAAAGAGTGGGATGTCCAGGGGCTATCCATACACGATACGGAGTCCAACTGGTCTAATGGCGCTTATTACCATGATATCAAGGCCGAAGCCAACAAGAATATGAATGAAGAATGGTTCGGCATAGTCAAGCTTGAGCGAGCGCTTGAGCTTTTGCCCAAAGGTGGTCCGGGGCCTGGCAACGGGCAAGGACTTGAAATACGTATCCCGCGCAAGGCTTATTAAGTGCTGCGTGAGTTTTGGAAAAAACCGTACGATGTGAAAAGCAACGTGAAGAGGAAATAATTAAGTTAATAGTGAATAGTATATAGTTTATAGGAAAATAGGCTTAAGGTCCAAACGCCCTTACTATAAACTATTAACTATATACTATTTTATACTCACATGAATAAAAATATTGTCTTATTTATCCTGGCATTTTTAATATTTTCGCAGGGACACGTTTATGCTCAGGAACAGCCCGGGCAGAAAGCGGATCTGGCAAAACTTTCGCAGGAGTATTTCGCCAAGGGTGATTACGAAGGATTTTACCAATATCTAAAAGGCTTAAAGCCGCTGTCGCCTGCAGCCTATTATTATTTGGCCCTTACGCGCCAGCGCGAGATTGATTCATGGAAGAAGGAAAAAAATTGGGAAGGTGTTTATGACAAAGGGCCATCCTACAAAAAAGATATTTCCGATAATCTGAAAGAAGCTAAAGGTAGCGTCAAAGACGACACAGAGCTTTTGTTGAATATCAAATATTTGAATTGGCAAAATGCGCGTGAAGACGACCCTGACCGCAGCGTAGGGCTATTCAATGACTTAGTCAACACAGCGCGCGATCTGGCCTTGGCCCCAAAGCCCCTTCTAAGAGTGAAGGCTTTTGCCGATGAAATCTCTAATCTTGAGGATAAGAACCTCGCGCGCCGGTTATATGAGGCCTATGTCGCCAAGCTCTCCGGATCAGGCCTCTCAAAAGAAGACTTAAAGGCTCAAGCGCAACAGTTTTTAAGCGAAGGCAATGCCTATCTGGCCAAGTCTTTATTTGACGTTTATCTAAATTCGTTTTCAGGCGACTTAGAGCTCAAGGCTCGCGAGACCGTGGCATTGGCTGATAGGTTTGCCAATGGCGACACTGCCGAGGGCCTTGACCCTGTATTTGCCGAAGAGATGTATAAGAAGGCTTATGATTCGGCGGGCAACGCCGCTTTCAAGAGTGATTCGTTATACCGCAGGGCTTTTAATCTGGAACGTATGAAAGAGTTTAACGCCGCTTACGACGGCTACAATGACCTGCTATCAAACGATCCGGATTACGCCAGGAAACAAAATATTTATTTCCGGATGGGAGTCATTGCCGCTTATGCCAAGAAGGACACCGAAAAGGCTGCCGAGTATTTTTTAAAAATAAAAGATGCCTTTCCCGGAGACGTCTTAGCGGTCTGCAGCCTTTATCAATTAGGATTGCTGAGCCAGTTTAAGAAAGATTTTGAAAAAGCGAAAGAATATTACAATGCCCTTATTGTGAGTGTCAAGCTCATAGGCCTTGACGCCCAGAAAAATGAGCTGGTACTTCTTACGCAGGAGAGGCTTAAAGAAACAGAAGAAGGCAAAGAGATGAAATACGGCTTGAAGTTATTTATTGAGGGGATATTTAAGACTTTGCCGTTGAGCGTTGATCTTACTGCGCGTCCTTGGCAGAGCGCAATTGGCGAGCCAATAAAGTTTGTCGTGGCGACGTCTAGTCCGCAGACTGGATGCATGACACCCGTATATTCTTATGAGTGGTCAGGCGAGACAGGGAGCGTTTCAAATATTCCCAACGCGCCTGAATTGACCACGGATTACGCGTCCGCAGGTATTAAAGTGGCCCATGTGGCGCTAGTCGGCCCTCAGGGCCCTGAGGGCGTAGGTTTTGAGATCGCAGAGGTCAAGGAGAATAAATAACTATGCCTATTTATACGTCTGACCAGAATGTCCGATCGGGAGTTCCGTTAGGTGGTATAGGCGCCGGCAAACTTGAGATCTGCTCGTCCGGCGTTTTTGATAATTTCACTTTTTTAAATAACATCCACAAGCCCCTCAACTCCGGCGACCCTAAAAATCCGAGCGGTGTTCCGGGATTCAACTTTGTTCTCTGGGTCAAAGACAAAAATAAAAAGTTCTCAAAACTTTTATCCACTCAGCCTGTTCCGGATTGCCCTAATATTGAATCTATCAAGTTCAACGGTTCTTTTCCTTTTGCGCACTTAGAGTACCAGGACCGCGATCTCCCAATAGAAGTGAGTCTTGAGGCGTTTTCGCCGTTTGTGAAGTTGGATGAAAAAAGATCCGGCATGCCGTTTGCGTTCTTCAAGTTCAAGTTGACCAATACCCTATCGCGCCCGATGAGCGTTTCTTTGATGGGGATCGGCCGCAACATCATCGGCGATTGGGCCGTCGGCCGTTTCAATCAGGTAGCTGATACTGACAAGGCCCTTAACCTGTACTTTTATAATAAGAAGACTCAAAGCCACGACCCTGGCGCAGGCGAGATGGGCTTGAGCCTTTTTAAAAACAATAAATTAGAATGCAGCTATTTTGGCGAGTGGAATATGCAGGCGCGCCATTTTGTATTTGACAAGACAAGCCTGACGCTAGGCGAGGCGTGCGGGGCTTTTGGCTCAGACGGTTCTTTGCCGAACGTCAATACTGAAAAATGCGTGGCCGCGGAAAGTTTTCAGCTTGGCGGGGCCATAGCCGCTAAACACTTTTTAAAGCCTAAATCGTCGGTGACCATAACGTTTGTCTTATCGTGGTTTTTTCCGGGTTTTGGCGAAGGCCACAGCTACGAGGCGTGGTTCAGGAACGTCTCGGAAGTAGCTCAGTATGCCGTAGAGCACTATGATGAACTTCTCACCGGCACCAAGGCGTGGACAAAAGAGCTCAATGCCTTAAACATTGACCCATGGCTTAAAGACGCGTTGGCCAACAATCTTTATCCTATAGTATCAGGCAGTTTGTGGTCCAAGAGAGGCAGGTTCGGCATTTTTGAATCTCCGGAGGCCTGTCCGCTTTTGGGGACCATGGATGTCCGTTTCTACGGTTCTTTGCCTCTTGCGCTTTTCTTTCCACAGCTTGAATTAAAAGAGATGCTTGAATTCGCCGAGGCGCAAAGGCCTCAGGGTTATATACCGCATGACTTAGGTTTCAAGAGAAGTGATCTTCCGTCCAACAGCACCAACGGTTTTTTCTGGAAGGACATTAATTCTAAATTCATTTTGCTCGTCTACAGGGATTTTCTCATGACTAAAGACGAGAATTTCCTGAAAAAGATGTACCCTTTTGTCAAAAAGGCCTTTTATTGGCTGGCCGCTACGGATAAGAACAAAGATTTCCTGCCTGATAACGAGGGCCCTGACCAGACTTTTGACCTCTGGAGTTTTTACGGCGCCAGCTCTTATACATCAAGTATTTTTTTGGCCGCTATCCTTGCCATTGAGCGCATCGCGACACTTATGCATGACGAAGAAATGGCTGAAGAAGCCTCTTTGTGGTTTAGAAAAGGCAGGGTGAGTTTTGAGAAAAAACTATGGCGTAAAAAGTATTTTATAGCGTATAATAATGCAAAGGAAGGTTTAACTGAAAAGCAGTTAGCGCACCATGTTAAGTCTCAGAAAGTAAGTATTTCTTGCATGGCATCGCAGTTGGCAGGGCAGTGGATAGCGCATCTTTTGGGATTGGGTTACATCGTTTCTCA
The DNA here is from genome assembly GCA_038068755.1 of Candidatus Omnitrophota bacterium. Taxonomy (GTDB): domain Bacteria; phylum Omnitrophota; class Gorgyraeia; order Velamenicoccales; family Velamenicoccaceae; genus Phelpsiimicrobium. The sequence continues at coordinate 2,832 of JBBTLH010000010.1, read as the reverse complement.
GGATAAGGTGCAAAAAGCCCTGAACGCGATATTTGAGTTAAACGGTTCGGCCTCTGCCTTCGGAGCTGTAAACGCCGTATCAGCGGATGGCGAAAAAGACAAGACGAACTGGCATTCTGAAAATATATGGTTTGGGATGACGTATTGCCTGGCGAGCCTCGCTATTTACGAAGGTTTTCAGAAACAGGGCTTAGAGCTTGCCAAGAAAGCGTGGGATAACGCGGCCTTAAACGTCCGTAACCCATGGAATCAGCCCGATATGTATTCTTCCACCGACGGCAGCTATCTCTTCGGTGACCACTATATGAGGAACATGGTCATCTGGTCGCTCATTTTTGCCCTTGCCAGGAAAGACAAGAGCGCCGCAAGTTTTCTGGAGGCGTTTAAAAAATGAAAGAACCATATTTTAAAGGCGAAAATTTATCAGAGCGCGCGCGCAAGAACTTGTTCATACTTGACGCTATACGGCGCCGCGGCCCTATAAGCAAGACCGATATCTCAGGGCTCATCGGCCTGAACGTAGTCACCGTATCTAATTACGTGGACGAATTCCTGCGCCATAAGATCGTTTTTGAAAAAGAGTTTGATATATCAAAGGGCGGGCGCAGGCCTTTGCTTTTGGATCTGAACACATCAGCAGGTTATTCCGTAGGCATCGGCGTAAATTTATTGAGCACCATGGGTGTCGTGACAGATCTAAGCGGAAAGATCGTGCTGGAGGTCAAGAAAGAAAAATTAAGCCATACCGCCAAAGAGGCCGTGGATACGGTCATTGAGATCATCACGGAAATTTTAGATAAAGCAAAAGGTGTCCATCCTAAGATAAAAGGTATCGGCATAGCCATTGGCGGCGTCGTTGATTCGCATAGGGAAAAAGTCCGCTGGCCGGAAAGGGTCGGAAACAGTTACCACTACGTTGACGTGACCGTCCCATTAAAGGATATCCTGGAACGCGAATTCCGTTTTCCCGTCATGATAGAGAATGACGCGACCCTTGCATGTTTCGGCGAGCAGTGGCTGGCGCTTGAGTCCGACGTCAAAGACCTCGTGTATATGTTTTCCGGGGTGGGCTGCGGCATAATGCTCAACAATGAGATCTACCGCGGGGCATCAGGCTGCGCCGGTGAGGTCGCTATCCACAGCGATAAAAGAGAGACGCCTTATTTCTTAGAGAGGTGGGAGGCTGACCTTGGCATCAAACAGGATTATTTAAAGGCTATGAAGTGGAATAAAAAAGGCGCTGATGTTAACGCCTCGGCTGTTGGAGAAACGACTTTGTCGGCTATATTTGAGTCTGCCAAGAAAGGCGGGTTTCCTGCTGTGGACGTCGTCAGGGAAGCGGGCAGGCGCTTAGGGATCCGCGTAGCCTATCTGGTTAACCTTTTGAACCCCGAAATGGTAATTATCGGCGGCGGCATAGAGCAGGCAGGTATACATTTGATAGAAGAGGTAAAGGCCGCTGTTAGTGAGTGGTGTTTTCAGGAAACAGCCCATGCCGTCAAGATCGTCCCGTCCAGGTTAGGAGATGCGGCCGCAGCTTTAGGCGCCGCCAGTCTTATCACCCGCCATACCTTTGCCGAGCTAAACGATTAGCCTAACTCACTGGCAGAGAATAAGTAAAATGAAAAAAAGAGATAAATTTTTCTTGCACTACTCCTTATAATATGATATATCTACATCTAATAAGGGAGGTGTAATGAACAGTAAGATAAAAATTTTGCTCGTCGGCTTAGCCGCCGTGTGTGCCATCTCTTTGGTTATTGCCTTCCAATTAAATTCCGTCAGTAAGGCTCTCCGCAATCAACTAAGCGCCGCAGAACAAGCGTTCGCCCAGGAAAAACAGAGCCTCAACCGTCAATTATCCACTTTATTGGAAAGCAAAAAGAAGCTGGATGTTGAACTCGGCGACCTGCGCACAAAATTTGATTCCCTTAAAAAAGATAAAGATAGCCTGCAAGGTAAATTTGATCTCGTGACAAAAGAGCGCGCGAGCCTGGTAGAGAAGGTCCAGGACATGGCGGCCCAAAAGAAACAATTGGAAGAAGAAGTAGTTAAGCTTAAACAGTCGGGTTCTGGCACGTCGGCAACGGCTCCTATTTCCGCTGACGGCGTATCTAAAGACGACGCGTATTGGGCGAATGTCCTTAGAGATAAAGCCTCGCTTGAAATACATGTCAGTAATCTTGAAAAGCAGCTTTCTGATTTGCAGCTTAAGACATCAACCGCCATGGAAGAAGGGCGCAAGCTGGACATGCAGCTCAAGACCGTTACCGAGGCCAGGGGCGACCTGGACCGCCGGATCGTTTACAATGAGAAGTTAGCTGAGACCTTATCGGAAGACCTCGTAAGGGAGAAGAGGGATAAAAGGGCTATCGCCGGCCAGGTTGAGAATTTAAGGCAGGAGAATTTTGAATTAAAGTCGCGGCTCATGGCCATGGGCGATAAGAAGGTTTCCCTGGAGGGCAAGCTCGTGGACCTTCAGCAGGAACGCGAGATCCTTTCCAAGCGGCTTGCCGAATTAGACCAGATCTTGCAGGAGCGTGTGGACCAGATCATTGCGGTGAAGGATGATATCAAGGCGGCGCGTTCCGAGGCCAAACAGGCCAACGCCAAAGACAGCCGCGTTGTGCAGTTGCAGCCTATCGTGGTCAAAGCCTCTGAGCAGGCCTCTCCTGATAAAAAGAAAGCGCCGAGCGCCGGCCAGGTCTTGGCTATCAACGAAGAAAATAATTTCGTCATTGTGGATATGGGCGAGGACGACGGCGCCAAGGTCGGCCAGACGCTTACTATTTTCCGCAATATCCAGAAGGTTGCTACAATTGAGGGTATTCA
>JBBTLH010000009.1:0-12474 GCA_038068755.1 Candidatus Omnitrophota bacterium | reverse complement strand
AACAACCTAAGAGCATGCTTCAATATGAAAGTGCGAAATAATTGTTGCTTTACTAATCAAATAACTGCATTGACAGACATCTGATAAGATGTTATATTAAATAAACTGTTTTAAATGAAAGGGTGAAAACGATGTCAGAAGTAGAAGTCAGGAAAGACGAGTCTTTTGAGTCAGCCCTAAGACGCTTCAAAAGGAAAATTGAGCGCGAAGGCATCTTAAAAGAAGTCAAAGAACGCAAACACTACGAAAAACCCAGCGAAAAAAAGCGAAAAAAAGCCCGTCGTAGATTCTAACGATGTTCGCCCTATCCACAGCGTGGAATGCCGACAAATACCAGGATGGCGATAGGATTGCGCGCGAAATACACAGCCTGGGGATCAAAAAGCTGGAATTAGATTTCTCCTTGACCTCTAAAATGGTTGAGGAGATTTTTAATTTTACCAGGCAAAACAACGTTGTTGTTACAAGCCTCCACAACTACTGCCCCATTCCGGAAGGCATTACGCGAAAGAACGCCCTGCCGGACTGTTTTTCGCTCTCTTCAATGGATGAAACGGAAAGAAAAAAAGCCCTGGAATACACAAAAATAACCATCTCAACCGCCAAAAAACTAAAAGCCAGAGCTGTTGTCTTGCATTGCGGAAGAGTAGAGATAACAGATCACACCAGAGAGCTCATTGATCTATACACCCTAGGCCTGGAAAAAAGCGAACAATACAGGCAACTCTTTGACTCTTTCTTGAAAGAGCGAAAAGTAAAAAGCCAGGACTACCTCGGACAGATCCTAAAAAGCCTTGAGGTATTAAGCGACTACGCGCGAAAACTGAATATTTTTTTAGGTATAGAAAACAGGTTCTACTACCGCGAAATACCAAGTTACGAAGAATTTGATATCATATTTGACAGATTCAAGAAAAAAAACGTCGCCTACTGGCACGATGTCGGGCACGCTTATATCTTAGAAAAGCTCGGGTTCATAAAAGTTGGTTCGCTGCTTAAAAAATTCGGCGCTCATCTTTACGGCGCGCACCTTCACAACATAAAAAACCTTGTTGACCATCAAGCCCCTATTGCGGGAGATTTTGATTTTCATAAATTGAAACCTTACGTCCATAACAATACCATTAAGGTAATAGAAGCCCACAGCCAAGCAGACCCTGAGTCTATAATAAGATCTATCTCATACTTAACAGAGGTGCTAGGTGATTAGAAAACCTGCGGTAGCAGGACAGTTTTATCCATCAGACCCTGCCGAACTTATAAAACTTATCAACAGTTTCGGAACGAAAGATAAAACCATCGTAAAGGAAAAGGCTATTGCCTGTATCCTTCCTCACGCCGGTTATATATATTCAGGTAAGGTCGCATCTGAAGTCTTATCATCTATAGAAGTCGCGCAGACCTGCCTCATCATAGGCCCGAATCACTCAGGTTATGGCGAACCATCAAGCATATCAAGAAAAGGCGAGTGGCAGACGCCTTTGGGGAACATAAAGATAGATACCGCGCTCGCTGATGAATTGATCAAAAACTCTATGTATTTGGTTGATGACCCCGTGGCTCACGCCAATGAACACTCCATAGAAGTGGAACTCCCTTTGATCCAGGAGCTTTCAAGGAAAGATTTCGCTTTCGTGCCCATGGTACTTGCGTGGGCAGGCGATTTAGTGTATAAAGATATAGTTGAGTCTATAGTTAAAAGTATTAAAACCCTGAAAAAAAACGTGACCATCATCGCCTCATCCGACATGACGCATTACGAATCTCAGAACTCAGCCGCTCATAAAGACGAAGAAGCCATTAAGGCCATCCTTGGGCTCAATGAACAGGGGCTGCTTGAGATTATTGAGCGCCTTTCCATATCCATGTGCGGTTACATACCCACGGTCATTACGATCATGGCTGCGAAAAAGCTGGGCGCAAAAAGAGCCTCGCTTATCTCATATCAGACAAGCGGAGATGTAACAGGCGACTACTCATCCGTTGTCGGTTACGCCGGGATCATTATACAATAATAAACTATTATAGGAGAAGCCGTGGAAGAAAATACTGAAAAGAAAGTTGACGAGAGCTGGAAAGAAAAAGCAAAGATAGAGCCGCAGACCGCGCCGCAAGCGCAGGAAAAACATGAAAAAAGCGAGCGCAGCGAGCTTCCGGAAGCTGATTTCAAATTCTTTCTTACTACCCTGGGTATGCAGGCCTGGATAGCCTTAGGTATGGTCCCCAACCCGATTGACAATAAAACAGAAGAGAATATCGGACAGGCTAAATTCATCATAGACACCCTTGAGGTCCTGCAGCAAAAAACAAAAGGCAACCTGGACAAAGATGAAACAGAGCTGCTGGAACACCTTCTTTATGACCTGCGCCTCGCTTTCGTGGATAAAACAATTGATAAAGGATAAACCTTATGTTAGATAAAAAACTTTTTGAGATACTGGCTTGCCCTAAATGCAAAAAAGCGTTAAAAGAAGAAAACGATGAGCTGATATGCCTTAATTGCCGCAAGGCCTATCCTATCAAAGACGGTATACCCATTATGCTCATAGAAGAAGCAAGGGACCTGAGCTATTGAATAACGCAAAAGCAATGGAAGATTCTTTAAGCCCACAATCAGGAATTTTTTGGCAAAAGTCTGCAAGGAATTAGTGTAAGCGATGTGCCCGACATAATGTCGGGCGAAACGAGCGAGCCCTAAACCGCAGCAGACGGCAAAAAGTTCCGTGGGCAAAGAAGCTTGCATTGGTTTTGCGTAACCCAATAACGCGCAAAATAAAGGATATTTATGAAAAAAATCCTGGTGATCCACGGCCCTAATCTGGACCTGTTAGGTAGAAGAGAACCTAAAATCTATGGCAAAGTGTCTCTTGAAAAGATAAACCAAGAACTAAAAGTCCTCGCCAAAAAAGCAAAAATAGCCATCACTATCGTCCAGTCAAATCACGAAGGCGAGATCGTTGACATTATAGGCGATTCGCGTAATAAGTTTGATTGCTTGATCATCAATCCAGCTGCCTACACGCACACAAGCGTAGCGATAAGGGATGCCATAGCCGCATCAGGAATAAAGACGATTGAAGTTCATCTCTCAAACATCTACGCCAGGGAAGAATTCAGGCAGACCTCCTTGAGCGCGCCTGTTTGCGTCGGTCAGATCTCAGGATTTGGCGCTCAGAGCTATAGCCTGGCATTTGCAGCAGCGCAATCCCTCATAGCCGCCAAAAAGAAGTGACAGGCCACGTTTTAAAACCCCAAACCGCCCGATTCTATAAGATCGCAGATCTGCTAAACACGTTAAAAATTGACGCCCTGCTCATAAGCTCAACGCCTAACGTATCTTATTGCGCTGGATTTTTTGCGCCTGATTCATACATGGTCATAACTAAAAATAAGGCTGTCATCATAACGGACTCAAGATACGTCTCAGACTTCGCAAGAAAGATAGAGCTACCGTTTGCGATCAAAGAATATAAAAGCTCCGTATTTAAAACCATCGTCCGCACGTTAAAACAAACAGCCGTCAAAGAAGCCGGTTTTGAATCAAGGCACCTGACTTTTGCCGAATGCGAGATACTCTGCAGCCTCGGCTCTAAACACATAAAATTCATACCTTTAAAAGAAACTATTGAACCTTTGCGCGAGATCAAAGAATGCGGGGAAATTGAAACGATAAAAAAAACCATAGCGATCACTTTAAAAGCGTTCGCCTTTATTGAGAAAAAGCTAAAGCCGGGCGCCCGTGAACTTGAGATAGCGGCACACCTTGAACGTTTCATAAGACTACAGGGTGCTACATCAAGCGCCTTTGACATTATCGTAGCCTCAGGCCCTAATTCTTCCTATCCTCACGCCGGTATATCCTCGCGCGTTATGCAAAAGGGAGAAGCAGTCATCATTGATATGGGTGTGGCCTATAACGGCTATAAATGCGACTTGACACGCACTTGGTTTTTGGGTAAAATTAAGCCCATTGCGCAAAAGGCTTATAGAATAGTCTCCGAAGCACAACAAAGAGCTATTAAGGCCATCCGGCCGGGCGTTACCGCAAAAAGCATAGATTCGGCCGCGCGTAATTATATAGCCGAAAAAGGGTTTGGTGAATTTTTCGGCCACTCATTAGGCCACGGAGTCGGGCTCGAAGTCCACGAGTCTCCCTCTATAAACAAGAAAAATCACCGTATAATCAACGCGAATATGGTCTTTACAGTGGAACCTGGTATTTATATACCCGGTGAATTCGGTATCAGAATAGAAGATATGGTCTTGGTCAACAACAGCGGCACGGAGGTTTTAAGTGGGGCTTATAGCGATAAATCAGATTAAGATCGGGGTATCCATAGATTTAGAGGGCACACCTTATATTGTAACGAACGTTGAACACGTCAAACCTGGCAAAGGTGGAGCGTTCGTACGCACCAAACTAAGAAACTTCAAATTAGATACTATCATTGAGAGGACATTCAGGTCGGATGATAAGATAGAAGAGGCATACATTGAAGAAAAAACCCTCCAGTTCTCATACCACTCAGGCGACTTCACTCACTTCATTGATTCCGAGACTTACGAAGATATGGCTATAGAAAAAACGAAACTCCGAGAGGCCCATAAATTTTTAAAAGATAACCTGGAAGTAACAGCCCTTTATTATAAGGGTGAGCTTGTTACGGTCATCCTTCCGAATTTTGTCATCTACACTATCACCCATACCGAACCAGGAATAAAAGGGGACACCGCAAAAAGCGGAGGAAAACCCGCTACGATTGAAACCGGGGCGATCATCCAGGTACCGCTTTTTATAGACGTAGGCACCAAAGTCAAAATAGACACAAGAACCGGCGAATACATAGAAAGATCCTTCTAAAAACGGAGAAAAAATGAACATCAAAGAGATTAAAGAAATGGTTAATCTCATGAACGAAAACAACCTAACCGAGCTTGAGGTTGAAAAAGAAGGAATGCGCATCCGTCTGAAAAAAGGGCCCAGCGGCGAAATTTCCATGGAGAGCTTAAGAAACAATGCGTCATTGCCGCCTCGGGCAACCGAACAACCGAGCGCTTATTCAAACCCCTCTTTACCCATCAAAGAAACAACGGCCCAAAATGCAGTTCCCGCAAAAACAGCAGAGATCAAATCGCCCATGGTCGGAACATTTTATAGGACTCCGTCCCCTGAATCCCCCGCATTTGTAGAGATCAATCAGGAGATAGAAGTAGGCCAGGTCATCTGCATCATAGAAGCCATGAAATTAATGAACGAGATAAAATCCGAAATAAAAGGCAAGATCATAGACATACTTATAGATAATGCCGAGCCGGTTGAGTTTGGCCAGCCATTATTCCTTATAGAGCCAGCGTAATGTTCTCAAAAATACTAATAGCCAACCGCGGTGAGATCGCCCTTCGCATCATACGAGCGTGCAAAGAATTGGGCATACCCACCGTTGCCGTGTATTCCGAAGCGGACAAAGATTCCCTTCATGTCAAACTGGCGCACGAAGCTGTCTGCATCGGCGCAGCTGCTCCTGCATCAAGTTACCTCAACATCCCGGCCATCATAAGCGCCGCCGAGATCACAGACGTAGACGCGATACACCCGGGCTATGGTTTCTTATCCGAGAACGCCCATTTCGCCGAGATATGCGAATCCTGCCAGATCGCTTTCATAGGGCCGTCACCTCAGAACATACGCCTCTTAGGCGATAAAATGATGGCCAAAGAAACCATGTCTAAGGCAGGATTGCCAATAACGCCGGGCAGCACTTCTGTCATCAAAACAAAAGAAGAGGCGCTAAAAACAGCGCGGCGCATTAAATACCCGGTTATCATCAAAGCGACGGCCGGCGGCGGCGGGCGCGGCATGAGGATCTGCCATAATGACGTGCGCCTCATCAGCGCGCTCATGACCGCTCAATCCGAAGCAGAAAAAGCATTCGGCTCACCTGATGTATACATAGAAAAATATATAGAAGAACCTCACCACGTGGAATTCCAGATCATGGCTGACAACTACGGCAATGTCGTCCACCTCGGCGAAAGGGATTGCAGCATCCAGCGCCGGCACCAGAAACTTCTGGAAGAATCGCCGTCCCCGGCCTTAGATGCCAAATTGCGCAAAAAAATAGGCGACCTCGTGATCAAAGGCGTCAAGGCCTCAGGCTACCGCAGCGTTGGCACGATAGAATTCCTCTTAGACAAGAACCACAACTTTTATTTTATGGAAATGAACACAAGGATCCAGGTAGAACACCCTGTAACTGAGATGATCACCGGCATAGACCTCATCAAAGAACAGATAAAAATTGCAGCCGGGGAAAGAATAAAGATCCACCAGGATGACATAAAAATGAACGGCGCGGCAATTGAATGCCGCATCAATGCCGAAGACCCCGCGAACAATTTCATGCCTTGCCCCGGAAAAATTGAGCAACTAAACCTGCCCGGCGGGCCGAATGTGAGGGTTGACACGCACGTTTATCAAGGATACCAGATCAGCCCTTATTACGATTCTTTAATAGCCAAGCTCATAGTCAAGCGCGAAAATAGAAATGAGGCCATAAAGACCATGCTGCGCGCGCTGGATGAATTCATTATAGCACCCATAAAAACAACGATCCCGTTCCATAAAAGTTTGCTTGAAAACCCGCTCTTCAAAAAAGGCGATGTATCCACGCATTTGGTTGATGACATGACGAAACAAAAAGACGAAACGGAACATAAGGAGGGCTGACGTGATCCGTGAAGAAGAAAAAATAGACTTTGGCGCAATTAAGATCCACAATAATGTCATCGCTTCCATAGCCTATTTGGCAGCCCTTGAAGTTGACGGCGTATCAAGAATATGCGATGATATAAAATCACACATCGCTCATCTTATAGGCAAAAAGACTAAAAGCGGCGCAATAGATGCAAGGACGGAGAAGAACGAAAATGTATCCATCACTATACCTATTATCGTAAAATACGGATACAATATCCCTGAGGTCGCCTTAAAAGTCCAGGAAAAGGTCAAGACCGCGGTTGAAGAAGCCGCAGATATTTCACCTAAAGACATTGTCGTTAAAATAAAAGGTGTTGAAAAGTAAACGGAGGAATCCATGAAAACCGCCTTAAGCATACTATTCTATACGATCATTTTTGCCTTTATAGGGACCCTGGCGATAGCCTTCGCGTTTCACATTATTGACATAAATGAGCTTATGGCGCAACTTATGTATGCCTATAACGACCTGCGTATGCGGCTTATAACCGGGCTTTCGGGCCTCGTCTTCATATTACTTAGCTTTTCCGCGGCCCAGGTCATCACAGGAAAGATCCAGCGCGAAAAGACAATAGCCTTTACAAATCCCAACGGCCAGGTAACTATAACCTTGTCAGCGGTAGAAGACCTTATCAAAAGGCTGGCTCATCAACTTTCCGAGATCAAAGACGCCAAGGCCGACGTCAAAGCGACCAAAAAAGGCATTGATATCCGAATGAGAGTCATCCTGCGTTCTGAAACTAACATCCCGGATTTTACGGCGCGGCTCCAGGACCTTATCGCCAGTAAAGTCCAGGAGGTATTCGGCATAGACGAACCTATCAACGTCAAGATACACGTGGCTAAGATAATCGGCTTTGAAGATAAACATAAGAAACAATCAGAAAAGAACGAAGAAATAGCTGTTCCTTATCAAGGTTTAAAGATATAAAGAGAAAAATTACCTATAATATTCAAAATCATGGAGACTAAGATGAGAATAGGAGTTCTTACGGGCGGAGGAGACTGCCCGGGGTTAAACGCAGTTATCAGGGCTATAGTCAGAAAGGCATACAACGACAAACACGAAACAGTAGGATTCATGAACGGATGGAAGGGCCTCATTGAAGGCGAAACGATGACCCTGGACTTAAGCGCGATCTCCGGAATACTGCCGAAAGGCGGCACCATATTAGGGACAAGCAGGACAAATCCATACAAGAAACCTGAAGACGTCAAAAAAGTCATAGAGAACTTTAAAAAATTCAAGCTAGACGCGCTGATCGCTATCGGCGGAGAAGACACCCTCGGCGCAGCTAACAGGCTCGTCAAAGACGGTCTGAACGTCGTGGGCGTACCCAAGACAATAGACAATGACCTGTCTGCCACTGACTACACGTTTGGTTTTGATACGGCTATCAATACCGCGATGGAGTGCATTGACAGGCTCCACACAACGGCAGAAAGCCATCACCGCATCATGATAGCTGAAGTCATGGGCCGCCATGCCGGATGGATAGCCACATTCGCAGGCATCGCCGGAGGCGCGGATGTAATTTTGATACCTGAGACCCCAATAAACCTTGATGAGACCTGTAACGTCCTGAAAAAAAGGCACGAAAGAGGCCGGACTTTCAGCATCGTCGTGGTTGCTGAAGGCGCTAAGCTCGCTACCTCAGACGTCACAAAAGACCAATCCCTTGATGAATTCGGCCATGTAAAACTCGGCGGCATAGGCGACTATCTCGCTAAAGAAATTGAAAAAAGAACCGGTTATGAGACACGCGTCAGCGTGCTTGGCCATATCCAAAGAGGCGGTTCGCCCACGGCATTTGACAGAATACTCGGCACGCGCTTCGGGGTAAAAGCTGTGGAACTTGTAGAAAACAGGGAGTTCGGCAAAATGGTCAGCCTTTCAGGCACAAAGATCATAGCTGTGCCCTTGGAAAAAGGTGTTGAAAAACTAAAAACAGTGGATATGGACCTTTACAACATAGCCAAGGTATTTTTTGGATGAGCCCATGGAAAAAATAATCAAAAAGATAATACGTGACTCTATCACAACAAAAGCCCTCTTGCTTTATGATGAAAATATCATAAAAAAGATACGGGCCTGCGCTGACATCATCACAAAAACCTTAAAAAATGGCGGTAAGGTCCTTATCTTCGGTAACGGCGGCAGCGCAGCTGATAGCCAGCACTTTGCCGCTGAACTTGTCGGCAGATTCCAAAAAGAGAGAAAAGCTCTCGCTGCCATTACACTTACCACCGACACCTCTATTTTGACATCCCTTAGCAACGATTACTCATTTGACATCGTCTTCGCGCGCCAAATTGAAGCTTACGCAGGGCCGCGCGACCTGGCCTTTGCCATCTCAACAAGCGGAAATGCCAAAAACGTCATCCGGGGCGTCAAAGAGGCCAAAAAATTAAAAATAAAGACAATAGGGCTTACTGGAAAAAACGGAGGAGAACTCGCAAAAATAGCTGACCTCTCTATTGTCATACCGTCTTTTGTCACCGCGCGCATACAGGAATCCCATATCCTCATCATCCACATCATCTGCGAGCTTGTTGAAGAATCATGGACAAAAAAATAACAACACTTAAGCACCTTCTTAAGACACTTTCTAACCAGCGGCCAGGAAAAAAGGTCGTATTCACCAACGGCTGTTTTGACATCCTTCATTACGGACATGTCAAATACCTTAAAGAAGCAAAGTCATGCGGCGACATACTCGTTGTCGGCCTGAACTCAGATGCCTCTATCAGGCGGCTAAAAAGCAGCAAGAGGCCCATCAACACCGAAAAAGACAGGGCAGAAGTCCTGGCGGCGCTGGAAAGCGTTGATCATATCATCGTTTTCAGCGAAGACACACCTTACAAACTTATAGGATCGCTTAAACCGGACATCCTCGTTAAAGGCGGGGATTGGCGAAAAGAAAAAATTGTCGGCGCAGACATTGTTTTAGCCAATGGCGGCAAAGTTCTTTCGCTCCCTTACGTTAAAAATAAGTCCACGACGAACACTATTAAAAAGCTCATTCAAAGACTATATTGAATGACGCAAAACCAATGGAAGATTCTTTAAGCCCACAATCAGGAACTTTTTGGCAAAAGTCTGCAAACATGCCTGCGATCAATAGCGCGTTGACTGATGTTTACAAGGTCTTGGACGCCAACCTCAACAGGTCAAAAGAAGGCTTGCGCGTCTGTGAAGATATCGCGCGTTTCCACTTAAAAAACGCCGATCTAACAAAAAAATTAGCGCGATTGCGGCATCGCATAACAGCCATAAACAGGGCTTCATCCATTGATCAACAGCGCCTGTTTCGCGCAAGAGATACACAAACAGATCGCGGCAAAGCACTATCCTTCGGGCCTAAAAGACAATCGTTTAAAAATATCTTTATGGCTAACGCGCAGCGAGTAAAAGAGGCGCTAAGGGTCCTGGAAGAATTTTTTAAATTGATGGACGCCGCGGCAAGCAAAAAGATACAAAAATTACGATTTGATTTCTATGCCATTGAAAAACAAACGATTGAACGATTCCCTGGTTTACTTAATACTTGATAAAACTGCCTGCGGAACTAAAAACATAAAACGCGTCCTTAAAAAAGCGATACAGGGCGGGGTTGATTTAGTCCAGTATCGCGATAAATATTCCGAAACACGGACCGTCATAAAAGAAGCGCGGCCGCTCCTGGAGATATGTAAACTTCACCGCCTGCCTTTTATCATCAACGATAGATTGGATGTGGCTGTTACTCTTAATGCCGATGGGCTGCATATCGGCCAGAGTGACATGCCTGTCAACACAGCAAGAAAGATCTTGGGACAAGGCAAATTGATCGGCTTATCCTGCCACACGGTCAGCCAAGTGAGGAACGCGCAAAAAAATGATGTGGATTACCTAGGTTTCGGCCCTGTTTTTAAAACAGCTACAAAACCAAAAAGTGAGCCTCAAGGAGCAGAGACTTTACAGAGAGCGCTTAAAATATCGCGCTTCCCTGTGTTCGCCATCGGCGGCATCACTGAAAAAAGGATATCTCAACTTACATCGGGAAAAGGTAAAATACGCGTCGCCTGCATCCGCGAGATCTGCCTGGCAAGAGATCCTAAAAACGCTGTGCAAAAATTAAAAATAAGCTTAAAGCTATTGAATGACGCAAAAGCAATGGAAGATTCTTTAAGCCCACAATCAGGAGCTTTTTGGCAAAAGTCTGCAAGGAGTTAGGGCAGGCAGGCTTGTCCTAAGCCGCAGTGGTTCGACTTTTCGCTCACCATCCCGAGCGAAGTCGAGGGACAGACGGCAAAAAGTTCCGTGGGCAAAGAAGCTTGCATTGGTTTTGCGTAACCTAATCCGATAATGTATAGAAATCTAATAAAAGATAAAAATTTCAGCCATCTCATACGCCTCGTAGCAAAAACAGAAGGGGTGTCTCCGAAAGAACTATCCCGAAAGATCACTTCAGGCAAGTGCGTCATAACCTGCAATAACACAAGAAAACTCCGGCTACCCTGCGCCATCGGCAAAGGGCTAAGAACGAAGATCAACGTCAATATAGGCACTTCCACGGACAAGAATAACCTGGCAGTAGAACTCAAAAAACTCGAGGCTAGCGTTGAATTAGGGGCTGATGCGGTCATGGACTTAAGCCTGGGAGGAGACCTTAAAAAGATCAGGAAGGCCATTATCAAAAATTCGCCTATGCCTGTCGGAACAGTCCCCATCTACGAAGCAGCCTCAAGCGCGCTAAAGAGAAAGGGCTCATTTTTAAGAATGGAGAAAAAAGAGATATTTGACGTCCTGGAAGGACAAGCCTCTGACGGCGTTGACTTCTTTACCGTACACTGCGGGGTCAATCAAAAGAGCCTGGACACCTTCAGAAGGAACAAGCGCGTGCTTGACGTGGTCAGCCGCGGAGGAGCCATCCTTATCAACTGGATGAGGCACAATAGGCGGGAAAACCCGCTCTATGAATACTTTGATGACGTCCTCAAACTTGCCAAAAAATACAACATCACTCTTAGTCTTGGCGACGGCATGAGGCCGGGCTCAATACTTGACGCGACGGATAAGGCCCAGATATCAGAACTGCGGGAACTAGGGAAACTTACCGAACGCGCCAGATCTGCCGGAGTGCAAGTCATCATTGAAGGCCCGGGTCACGTGCCTCTTGACCAGATACGCAAAAATGTTGAATTAGAGAAAAAAATATGCCACGGCGCGCCGTTCTATTGTTTAGGCCCGTTGGTAACTGATGTAGCGCTTGGCTACGACCATATTTCAGGAGCTATCGGAGGAGCCCTTGCCGCGTTCTACGGCGCGGACTTCTTATGTTACCTGACGCCTGCCGAACACGTGCGCCATCCGTCTTTACAGGATACCAGGGACGGCATCATCGCGTCAAAAATAGCGGCCCATGCAGCGGATATCGCCAAAGGCCTGAAGGGTTCAATAGAGTGGGATAAAAAACTTTCAATCGCCAGGAAAAACAGGGATTGGCACAAACAGATTAGTTTATCCATTGATCCCAAAAAAGCCCTTGCTTACAGGAAGTCGTCGCATCCTAAAGTCAAAGACGCCTGCACAATGTGCGGCGAGTTTTGTTCCATCAAGCTGATTGTTGACCAGGAACACATCACGTGATAGAGTATAGTTTCTTTTGCGGGTGTATATAGTGAATTACCACCGACTTTGTCGGTGGCTTCTTAAAAGAAAAAATTGGTTGGGC
>JBBTLH010000008.1:0-6497 GCA_038068755.1 Candidatus Omnitrophota bacterium | reverse complement strand
CTTCCATTACTTTTGCGCCATTCAATAGAATAGGAGTTAATAATGCTTTATACTCTGCGAAAACCTTATCTTTTTTTTGAAGTAAACTCATATTTTCATCAGCAATGTTTTTTATTTTAGACTTCAATAATGAAAAAAATGCATCTATATCGCTGCCAACGAGTATGACATCAGCCCCAAAACCCCGGCATGTATCCCCTCTTGCATCATGTATAATGCAAATGCCGGGTATCCCCAGCGATGCCGCTAATCCGATGCCGTGGACTCTAGGGCCAATAACCAAGTCAAATTTTTTATAGATGTCAATGTAATCAACTGCGTCATAGGAATACCGGCACTCCCTTTCGGGAAAATCTTTTAAACATTGAGGTATTTCATTGACATAGTGACAGACAAATTCAAAGTCAAACTGTTTTCCATATCCTACGAGTAGTCTTTTGTATAAACCTAAAAGAAAAGCGTGCGATCCTTGATTGACCCGATTATGCTTGCTTGATATATTCGTTTCATAGATCAACCCGATCTTTTTGACTTCGTTGATATTGCGCTGAGCATTTTGCCCGGCAGCCAACAAAGCCGGGCAGGGTAAAAAATGCGCCTCGTAGGCGGCTAATGCGTTTGTTGTAACCTCATCCCTGGCTGTTATAAGCAGGGCATTTTTAATTACTCTTTGGTATAAAACAGGGAACTGACTGATATCAAGCTTATTATCGCCGGATCCGATACCTAAAAAAACACTCGGTGTGCGATGACGATATAGATACTCATAGAAAATTTTCATTCTTGAGCCCGCCCATCCCGGGGTTCCCGCAAAAACAGCCAGATCAACGAAAGGCTCGCATAATAATTCTTCTTTAAAAGAATTATCGAAATACCCGGCGGGTTTTAGCTTTTTAAATCGGAAACGGGCTAAATTTACCTGAAAATTAAAAATATGTTTTTCTACGCGATGTAATAATTCAGGGTTACGATTAAAGATTATCGTGTTGAAATCACCGATGATGGATCTTAGGAGAGCTCTTGTCCCCATAAGAATAAATTCATCTCCGGGATTGAACTGACGCGTTGTCGCAATTAAGACATTTTTGATGGTTTTCAAAGAATCCTCCGAAGATCACTTACCGAGAAGTTTACATTTTATCAAATACTTTACTCATGTCAAACATAAATTGATAAAATTAGCCATTTTCCAGCGTATCTCCTACTTTTACCTTGTGTCCGGCCAGGAAACTCTTAACGGACATCTTATGGCGGGATTCAGGCAATACTTCTTTAATGAGTATTGAACCAACGCGGCAGGCGACTTCCAGGGAATCGTTTTTTATGCCGATGATCTCTCCTGGTTTTCCTGTTGTTCTGTTCCGCGTGGGTTCCATATCAAGTATTTTTAACAATTTTCTATTGCAATAAGTGTAACTGCCGGGCCAGCCAAAGCAGCCCCGGAAACGGTCATAGGCCTGTTTTGAAAAACAATCCCATCGTATCAGACCGTCTTGTTTTTTTATACGCGGCGCGTTTGAGCTGTCTTTTTTATTTTGTTTTATAAATCTTAACTTGTTATTTTCAACAGATCTTAAAGTCTTGTTTATGTTGCTTGAGGCCAACGTTGCAAGTTTTTCCTCAAGAGTGCTTACGCGGTCTAAAGGGCCAATTTTGAGCTCTTTTTTATAAAACATATCCCCTTCATCCATCCGTTCGCTCATGCGGATAAAAGTGACGCCGGTCTTTGTTTCACCGTTGATAAGGGCCCATTGTATGGGCGCTGCCCCCCTGTATTTCGGTAAGAGAGACGCGTGGATATTGGCACATAGTTTTTTAGGCAGTCCCAGGACTTCCTTAGACAGTATACGGCCGTAGGAGACGACTATAAATACATCTGCTCCGTATTTTTTTAATGTTTCAACGGAACATGAGGAATTGATATCTCCAGGTTGGAAGATATTCAATAGGTGGTTAAAGGCATACTCTTTTACAGGCGTCGCTGCCAAAGAAAGATGCCTGCCCTTTTTTCTGTCAGGCTGTGTGACAACAAGACAAATGCTGGATCTATTTATAGCCTCCAGGATTGATACCGCGAATTTTCCGCTGCCAAAGAATATTATCTTCATGGCTCAAAAGTAACGATAACGTTTTGTTTGCGTTCTTTAGTCATAGTCCAGAGTATATTTTGGATGTTGTCCATGTTTTTATATTTTATAAGTATCTGATACCTGTAATTATTGCGCACCTTAAAAGGGACGCAGGCCATGGGCTCAAATGCCTCGCAGCCGCCAGGGAGCTTCTTTAATTTTTTATAAAACATATTTGTCTTATTTTTTGCGTGAGCTTCATCTTTAGAGCGTATATTCAAAGCCGCCATTTGCACAACAGGCGGAAGTTTTAGTTCTTTGCGGCACTTAAGTTCTTCTTTAAAAAATGCGCTTGGTTCGCTGTCTTTTAAATATTTCAACGCGTCGTTCTCTACTACATGCGTTTGGAGAATGATCCCGTTTTTAGCGCAAGATCGCAATTTCAGGAGCCTCGCATAAGTCTTTTCAGTGGAACGGAAATCCATATGCCCAAGCATCTGTTCGCAGGCAATAACGCAGACAGAATCAAAACTGTATGTATTTAAGTACGGGTCTTCCAAGAATTGTTGAGTAGCAAGCATTATATCATAAGCCGGTAACGCTGCCCCCCTATTTTCATAGGCCTGTATTTTAACTGACGGAAAAAGGCGCGTTAGCTCGCTTTCCACCTTCTCTAAACCATATCCCGAATATTTGATATAGGTGCTCCGGCATATAGGACAGATGTCAAACGAGGCCGTTTTAAAAGAACATGAAGGGCAAAGAACAGTTTTTTCTTTAAAATGATACTTCAACGAAGAACTGCAGCGTGGGCAGGTCTGGGTCTTTTTGCATTTTGGGCAATACAGAAATGTTGAAAAGCCTTTTTGATTGACAAAAATAAGCAATTTTTCATTGCGTTGGAGGATATTGGCTATCTGATATTCAAGGCTTTTTGAGATAATCTTTTCTTTGCCTTTAGGCACGTATTCCTGGCGCATGTCAATTATCCGAACCATCGGCCATGGCTCTGGACGCTTTAGGCATATGTAGGCAGCCTTGTGTTTTTTATAGAGATAATAAGAGTCCAGAGATAGAACAAACGAGCCTAATATGAGCCCTGCTTTATGCTCTTTTGTCCGCTCAAGAGCCAATTCAAAGGCCTTGTAATGCGGCACCTGGTCTTGCCTATAGGCGAAGTGCCCTTCTTCCTCAAGCACGATAAGGCCCAAATTATTGACCGGCGCAAAGACAGCCGAACGCGTTCCCAGCACAAACGAAAACGGGGCTTTTTTTATGGCTGTCCAAGTGCGTAAGGATTCCTGCGCTGATATGCTAGAGGTGAGAATAAAAGGGTTGATACCTAAGTTTAGAGATTCCATAGCGGGCTTTATCTTTTCATGGTCAGGGACTAAAAAGATCACGCTTTTTTTCTCATTGAGCGTTTTTTTGATAAGAGCAGAATATTTATCCCAGCGCTTTTTGTTTGACAGGTCTTGTATCAAAACGATTTCGCCTTTTAGCTCTTCAGTTTCTTTAATATCAAAGTCAAAGTGAGGTATGGTTTGTTCCGGTAGCGCTTGATCTTCCAGACAAGCGCTCTTGGTATTTTTCACACCTATAGGCAAAACAGCCTGTATGGCTTGAGCTAACGAGCAGAAATACGCTTTTTGTATTTTATAGGCCATCTTAAAAAGCTCATTATCCAAGATTGGCTGGCTGTCTAAATTTTTTAGGATAGGCCTTAGTTGGCGCATAAACATGGAATGGTTCTTTAATCTGACCACGTAGCCTAAAATGACCGAGGTCCTAAACGGCACCAGCACTCTGCAACCAATGGCGACTTTAGGCGTCAAAGACTCAGGTACTAAGTAATCAAATTGTTCATTTAAGGCAATAGAGATGGGTATGGCGACTTCAGCGATCACTTTGACTCCGAGGTTATAAGATTTTGATAATGAATAACATAATCAAAAGCTTGTTCATAAACTCCTCTACATTATTTACAAATGACTCAGTATTTCCTGGCAGGAATCAGGCCTTGCAAGAGAGATAGCGGCATTTTTAAATGATTCGCGTACTTTAGGGTCGTTCTTGAATCTTAAAGCGGCTGCCTTTATCTGCGGCAAGGATAAAGCGATGACACCCGCTCCGTAAGCGGCCATGGTTTTTGCGTTCTTTTCTTCCTGGCCGGGTATGAGGTAAAAGAATATCATGGGCAGGCCCATGGTCAGGCATTCCGTTATTGTAAGGCCGCCGGCCTTTGTGATGATACAATCCGAGACTTTCATTAGTTTCTGCATATAATCCACAAAACCGAATACGCGCACATTGGGGAATTTCTTTTGTTCAAGCGATTCAAAAAGTTTTTTGTTATTCCCACAGACAACCAGAAGCTGCGCGTCACCTTCAAGTAGTTCAACTATCTCTTCTATCGGGCCTGCGCCTATGCCGCCTGTTACAATAAGGATAGTAAACAGGCCTTCTTTTAATTTAAACTCTTGAATCAGGTGCTCTCTGTCTTGCACTGTTAAGAACTTGGGGTCCACAGGAATACCTGTGATCTTGATCAAGCTCTCAGGAACACCTTTTTTTATCAGGATCTGTTTTGTCGCGTCTGTGGCGCAGCAGTAAACGTTGGTTTCAGGCGCTATCCAGAAATTATGGACTTCAAAATCCGTAACTATTGAAATAAGCTTTGAGTTAACTCCGAATTTTTGTTTCGCATAAGAGACTATTTCAGATGCCAAAAAATGAGTGGATATCACGATATTTGGTTTCTTATTTTTCAAAAATTCTATCAACTTACCGAAAGAGCGCGCGTTCATGAATTTCCTTAAATGCACATTAATAGGGCTCAAGTAAGCTGCGTCCGATATGTAGTATAAAATAGCCCAAAGCCAGACAAGGCGCGTGATGAGAAGCGCGTAGCCGTCAGAATAAAGCCTGGCCATAAAAGGCGGCATATAAGCAATAATATCCACCAGTTCAACGTCTAACGATCTATTTTTTGCTTCATGGAAGATAGCCTCAGCCGCCTTTTTATGCCCGGCGCCGGCAGTAGCGTATAAAATAAGTATTTTTTTGTTATCCATGAGAATCAGGCTCTTTCGTATTTGTGCGCAATGATATTATTGGCGGCGTCAAAAAGCGTTCTGGCTACAAAATCCGGAGCAACATCCCACTTATCGGCATTTTTTAGCTTTTCCCTGCCTGAAAGCACAAGCACTGTCTTGCAACCGAAATTTCTTCCGGTTTTAACGTCCATCAGGCTGTCGCCGATAAAGAAGGAGTTTTTGAGATCCACTCGCCTGCCGCAAACAGCTTTTTTAAGTAACCCTGTCTTCGGCTTCCTGCATGAACACCTCTGTTCTTTTGTGTGGAGACAGTACAAGACCTTGTGTATCCTGCCCCCCTGTTTTTTGATTTCTTTGAGCATATATTGGGTCATTCCCTTGAGGGCCTTTTTTGAATATAGCCCTTTAGTTACGCCGGCTTGATTGGAAATCACAAAAAGAAAAAATCCGGCATGAGATAATTTTTTTATTGCGTCCAATGACCCTTTGAGTATTTTAAAATCTTTTACCCGCGTAACGTAGCGGCCATCTCCCGGATATTTATTGATGACACCATCTCTATCTAAAAAAACTATCCTAATAGGTTTTTTCATGAGGATCCAGTTTTTGACAACAATTAACTGTTAAACAAGGCCCACCAATATTGCCAAACTGTTGATTTTTAAGCGAAGTAATGAATCTTTTTCTGGTTTCACTAAAAAAAATATCATTGATTGACTGAGTGAAAACATTTCCTAAATTTAATTCATTTTCGCCGTCCCAGCAACACGCATACCAGCTGCCGTCCGGAGCAATAAAAGCCTCTTTCTCTATGCGTTCTATTTGCGGGCAATGATAATCCTTATAATTGATCAGGTTCAAATCAACATATTTGCGCTCTGCCCAGCCGACAGCGCAGCTCCTCATGATCTTATCTTTAGGATGATCTAGAATGTTGCGGTATTGATCCATGGTCTGTGAAAAATCATCCACAATTTTATTAATATCCTGACGTTTTATATCCACTTTACCCGGCAAAATGCCCAGGTTGAAATATATGCCCTTCACATAGTCATGGAATGTCAAAGCAGATAAAAGTATAGGAATGTCCCGCCATAGGCGTTTCCTCTGACTCACAAAATAGTGAAAGTTCTCTGTTGTAGCCGGATAGTCGCCTTTTTTTACCATTGAATAATTTCTCTCGTTAGCCCCATCTATATTACATCCTACATAATCCAGTAAATTATGGCGTAATACAGCGTCAATTTTATCCTTTGTAAACATTCGGAAATTAGAAAAACATTGGATCTTAACACCGGGCAGCGAACTTCTTAGCATTTTTAGGATCGCGATGCAATCTTTATGCAGAAAAAAGTCGCCGTTTTCTCCTACT
>JBBTLH010000007.1:1236-8524 GCA_038068755.1 Candidatus Omnitrophota bacterium | reverse complement strand
ATCCCCATGGTACTTTACCGCATAGCGTGGAATTTTATGTTTTTCGGCGGTGGCCGCAGAAGGGAAGGCGGTGGCGCGAATGCCGCGCTTGTCGGGCTTGTGGCTTTCCTTTTTTATTTTATTACCAACCTCTTGGTCCTTTACGCGTCGCGCATACGCGAATACTTCGCGGATAAGGGCTCTGTGGCTTTAGGTAATTCTCCTTCAGCGCTTGCCTCGGCGTTATATAAACTTGTCTACGGTTCAGCGCGCGCTGATCAGGATTCATTAAAAGAGGTAGAGGGATTGAAAGCATTTTTTGTCAATGACCCTTCCCAGGCCAGGAATGAGCTCCGCGAATTGAGCCATTTGGACTTAGACAAGAGCGGGACTATTGATCCCAACGAGCTGCAGATGCTCAAAAACAGGAAGATCAATGTTGGCTTCGGTGAAAAATTAATGGAACTGATGAGCACGCACCCGAACATGCTCAAACGTATCAAACAATTGTCGGAGTACAGGCAGTAAAATGATAGCTATAAATAATCTTACCAAAGCATACGGCAAGAAGACCCTATTCAAGGATATCTCCCTTAATATTAACAGGGGTGAGAAGATAGGCCTTATCGGGCCTAACGGCGCGGGCAAGACTACTTTATTCTTCCTTTTGTTAGGAGACTCAGAGCCGTCCAGCGGCACCATCCAGGCTCAGAAAAATATCCGCATCGGCTACCTTCCTCAGGAGTCAAGCTTCCCATCGGAGCATACGGTTTTGCAGGAGTTGACACAAGGCGATGAGACCATCGTGCGGCTACAAAAGGAAAAGCACGAGCTGGAGGAAAATAAAGATGCCGGCTCTTCGCGTTACGGTGAGGTCTTGCACGAATTGGAAGTGCTGGGTTATTTTGAGCTGGAGCACAAGGCTGAAAAAATACTTATGGGCCTGGGGTTTAAAGAGGCTGATTTTAACAAGCTTATCACGCATATGAGCGGCGGCTGGCAGATGCGCACGTTATTGGCCAAGCTTCTCGTATATAATTATGACATCCTTCTTCTGGATGAGCCGACCAACTATCTGGATCTGAACGCCGCGTTATGGCTAAAGGACTATTTAAAAAATTTTGACGGCACGTTTGTCATGATCTCTCATGATAAGGATTTCCTGACTGACGTAACGAATTATACCTTTATCTTAGAGCACGGTACTATTGCCAAGGTCAAAGGTTCCTACGAGCACTATGAGAGAATAAAAGAAGAGCGGCGTACACACATGGAAAAGAAATTCCAGGAGCAGGAGAAGAAACGCCTGCAGCTTGAAAAGTTCGTTTCACGTTTTCACGCGCAGCCCAACAAGGCCGCGGCGGTGCGAAACAAGCGTAAGACCTTAGAAAGGATGGAGGAGGTCGTTCTCCCTCCGGACCCGCGCGATAGCATAAGGCAGTTTCGTTTTCCTCAGACGAGGCCAAGCGGCCAGCGCGTCATAGAACTTGAAAAGATATCCAAGTCTTATGGCCAGATACAGGTCTATCGCGATTTGGATCTTGAGATAGAGCGCGGTGAGCGCGCGGTTTTAGTAGGAGAAAACGGCGCCGGGAAATCAACGCTGCTTAAGATACTATCAGGCGTAATACCTGTAGACAGCGGCGCAAGGACCGTCGGCTACAATGTTGACATAGGTTATTTTTCGCAGACGCGCCTTGATACGCTCAACCCCGAAAATACCGTTTTCAACGAGGCTTATTCGGCTGTGTCAGGTAATATGTCGCAGGAAGTCATACGCACTATTTTAGGCGCGTTCTTATTCACCGGCGATGACGCCGACAAGATGGTCAGCGTGCTTTCCGGAGGCGAGAAGAGCCGTTTGAACCTGGCCAAGTTTTTGATAAATCCTCCTAACTTTCTCTTGTTAGATGAGCCGACGACACACTTGGACGTGGACGCGGTGGACGCCCTGATAAGGGCTTTGACAGAATACCAGGGGACAATAGTTTTTATAAGCCATGATATCCACTTTGTCCGTTCTGTTGCTAATATCGTCTATGAGGTAAAAGAAGGCCATGTGCGCAAATTTTACGGAAATTTTGATTATTATCTTGAGAAGAAGACAGGGACAGAGGTTGTATTCGGTGAGGCCAAGACAAGGATCATGAGCGATGAAGCCAGACAGGCCCACCTAACAAGAGAAAAAACAAAAGAAGAGGAAAAGTCCAAAAGGCAAGACGAGCGCAACCGCAAAGCGCACAATACCGCATTAGGCTCAACCATACAAAGGCTTAAAAAAGAAAAAGACGAGCTGCAGCTGGAAAGTTATGCGAAAGTGCGCGCCCTCGCAGATCAGCGTATCTATAGGGAAGAGGAGACTGTGAAAAAATACGGCCGCCGGTTGAAAGATATTGAGAAAAGAAGCGCTGAGATTGACAGGGAGATAGCAGGCCTTGAAAAGAAGATCATTTAACTGTAAAATGGACGCAAATGGATCAGGCGTTATATAAACAGGTCAAGATAGTCGGTTTTTTATCTTTTATACCGATCGTTCTTTTTACCGGTCCGTTCATGGGGTATATCGCGGCTGATTATCTTATGAAACGGTTCAATTGGGTATCGTGGTTGCCTATTATAGGAGCAGCTCTTGGTTTCGCGGCGAGCGTGGATGAATCCATAAGGATCATCCGTATTGTTTTAAAGATTGATAAGGCGTCTTAAATGAGAGTCATTCGTAAATAATACGGATAAGTTTTTGATTATATTATTCATTCGCTCGGCATTCGTTGAAAAGTTTTTCGAAAAAGGCAAAAACAACTCGTCCGCCATCAATTCTTTGGCGGACTCAGACAGTTTTTGCCAAATACTTTTCAAAAAATTTTTCACTCATAACATGCCTCTTTATGCTGCTGAATAATATAATCAAAAGCTTATTTACAATAAATACGAAAGAACTATAAATGAGCCATAGCATGGATGAACTTGCAAAAAAAGGTATTGTTCTGGCTTTTGTCCTGTCTTTTTTATTAAGTTTAGGCGCAGGTTGCTTAAAGGGTCTTGCCTGGGGCATGGGCACAATGGCAGGGGCTTTGTGGTCTATCGTTAATTTTTTTCTTACCACCCGCATCATGAGTGTCATAGTAAGTGAAGAGAAGAAAAAGAAGTGGCTCGCCTTTTTATTATTGGTGAAGTTTCCCATCCTGTACGGTTTAGGCCTATTGCTAATTGTTTCAGGATTCTTTCCGGTCTATAGTCTTATATTAGGGTTGTTTTCCATATTCGTCGCGATGAGGATCGTTACCTTATGCCTGAAGCCCGTTTAACTCAGCCGGAACTGCCCAACCTGGTGACATTGTTGGAACATAGGTTTGAAGGCACGCCTTTCGCGCAATTCCTGCGGCCGTGGGAAAACGTCATCTTCTCTTTGTTGATCGTGGCCATTCTTACCGCTGTAGCTGTGGTTGCTTCCCGTCGCAAGAAGCTTATTCCAGGCAGGCTGCAATGCGTCCTTGAACTCTTTGTGGGCGGTTTAGATGATTTTGTCTGCGGTATCTTGGGCCGGCGCCATGGCCGCAAGTTCACGCCTTTTATCGGCACACTTTTTATTTATATACTTTTCATGAACATCTTTGGGCTCATCCCTTTTATGAAGTCCTCTACGTCAAGCTGGTCCACGACGCTGGCATTGGCTCTTTGCGTTTTTTGTTTTGTTCAGTATTCCGCCATCAGAGAGTTGGGGTTCGTGGGATATCTGGATCACCTTATGGGCAGGCCCAGAGGTGTCATGGCTTTCACTGTACTCATGCCTCTTATGATGTTTTTTCTGCATGTGGTATCAGAGTTAGTCAAACCCATCAGCCTCTCGCTTCGTTTGCGCAGCAATATCTGGGGGGAAGATATGATGATGGCTGTTTTAGCCGGTTTTGGCATCACGGGCGTGCCTTTATTGTTCTTTAATTTTTTCTTAAGTATGATAGCCTGTATTGTGCAGGCAACGGTTTTTAGCCTGCTTACGACTATTTATCTGGCGTTTGTCCTTGTTGGTGAGGATGGAGAAAAAACAAAGGGGGTAGAAAATGGATTATAAAGTTGCGTTAGCGTTGGCTCTTCCTATAGGGTTGAGCTTGGTGGCATTCGGCTCGGCTATAAGTTTAGGCAGGGTCGTGGCTTCTGCCATGGAGGCAACAGGCCGGCAGCCTGAAGCAGCTGCGAAGATATTGATGAACATGGCGACAGGCTGCGCTTTTATAGAAGCCTTGACCATTTACGTTCTGGTATTTGCTTTTGTCCTGGCCGGAAAACTTTGAGCACCAAAATGTACTTATTCAGCGAAATTCCGCGTAAGCGGGAATAACATATGGAACTATTAAAATTACTGAGTGCGAGCGAGATCGTCGCGCAGATAATAAGTTTTCTGCTTGTTTTTACTTTGCTCAGGATCTTTGCCTGGAAGCATTTCCTGAAGATATTAGATGACAGAAGGGAGAGGATAGCCTCTGAACTGAAGTTCATTGATGAGACTAAGGCTGATCTGGCGAAAGCAAAGGCTAAATATGACGCCTTGTTCGTGGCTATACAAGAAGCAGCCCAGGAAAAGTTTGCCGAGGTCATGGCGCTGGGAGAGAAAGATGTCCGGGGAATGAAAGAAAAGGCGCGTCTTGATGCCGAAAAGGTCATTGAGGATGCCAAAGGAGAGATCAAATTTGAATTGGCAAGGTCGCGGGAAGATCTTAAAGAGAGGATAATTGAGTTGACGATGCAGGCGACGCAGGCGATGATCCAGGGAAAACTTACCCCCGAAGAAGACAGGCGCCTCATTGAAAATTTTTTAGAAGACGTTGATATGCTGGAAGATAAGAAATGAAGCTCCCTGCGGTAAGCCGCAGGGTATCATATAGGGTTTTTTACCTTGCTTCAATCCCTGAAGCCCCATCCTTATAATTTATTGCGGGGTTTTGGGCAAAGGCATTAAGGATTGCGATGAAAGACAGGGTCATTGTCAAGAGATACGCGGAAGGTTTCGTAAGGTTCGCGCAGGAGACCATCGCTATTGAAAAAGTCGTCCAGGAGGCGAAAGATTTCAGGAACTTATTACGCGACAATCCTGAGTTTGACGATTTTTTAAATACGCCTGCGGTGGATCAAGCTGAAAAATTAAAGACAATAGAGACGGTCCTGGCGGGCTATTCGCAGGAGTTCAGGCAATTCTTGCGCCTGCTTCTTGAACATGGGCGTATAAGCAAGATATCCGGCATCGCCGAATATCTCAGGGTAACATATGCCCACGGAGGCGAAGTGGAGGCGTTGTTAAGGACGACATATCCTTTAGACCTTGATCTGCTTAAAAGCGTTAAAGAAAAACTGGAAAAGAAGTTGAATAAAAAATTCAATCTATATCTGGAGCTAGACCCGGATCTTTTAGGCGGGGTCCAGCTGATCGCCGGTAACACCATAATTGACGGTTCCGTAAGGAAGCGGCTATTAGAACTCAAACAGAAGCTATCGGCTTTAAGGGTGGTATGACATGGATCAATTGAGGCCCGAAGAGGTCACGTCCATTATCAAGGCAGAATTGGAAAAGTACAAGTCGCGCCTGAGGACAGAATCCATAGGTACGGTCATCCAGGTCGGAGATGCCATAGCGCGCGTCTATGGGTTGGATGACGCGATGGCAGGCGAGCTTGTTGAATTTTCTGGCAATGTCATAGGCATGGTCCTTAATCTGGAAGAGGACAGTGTCGGTGTCATCATCTTCGGGGCTGATAATCCGGACAGGAATATCAAAGAGGGCGACATCGTTAAGCGCACAGGCAAGATCATCCAGGTGCCGGTGGGCGAGGCTCTGGTGGGCCGCGTGGTCAACGCGTTAGGCAGGCCCATTGACGGCAAAGGCCCGATAACGACTGATAAATTCAGGCCTATAGAGTCAAAGGCGCCAAGCGTTGTTGAGCGGCAGCCGGTCAAGCAGCCGCTCCAGACAGGTATAAAAGCTATTGATTCAATGATCCCTATAGGCCGCGGCCAGCGAGAGCTTATTATTTCCGACCGCCAGACAGGCAAGACCTCTATTGTCCTTGATACCATAATCAATCAGAAGAAGAGCGGCGTCCATTGCATCTATGTGGCTATAGGCCAGAAGATATCTAACATCATAGCGGTTGCCGAGACTTTGAAAAAATACGGCGCCATGGAATACACGACGATAGTGAGCGCGTCTTCGCGCGCTTCGGCTTCTTCGCAGTATCTGGCGCCCTACGCGGGTTGTGCCATGGCTGAAGAATACATGTATTCGGGTAAAGACGTCCTGGTTATCTATGATGACCTTTCCAAGCACGCTCAAGCCTACCGTCAGCTGTCGCTTCTTTTAAGGCGGCCGCCCGGCCGCGAGGCATACCCTGGCGATATCTTCTACCTTCACTCCAGGTTATTAGAACGCAGCGCTAAGCTTATTGATAAATTGGGCGGCGGCTCCATGACTGCTTTGCCTATTATTGAAACTCAGGCAGGAGATATCACGAGCTATATTCCGACGAATGTCATTTCTATAACGGACGGCCAGATATATCTTGAGAATGACCTTTTTTACGCCGGAGTAAGGCCTGCGATAAATGTCGGCCTTTCCGTTTCGCGCGTCGGCGGCAAGGCGCAGGTCAAAGCCATGCGTCAGGTCGCGGGCAAGCTTAGGCTTGACCTGGCGCAATACAGGGAGCTCGTGGCGTTTACGCAATTCGGCTCAGAGCTTGACAAGCTGACGAAGGCGCAGTTGGACCGCGGTGCAAGGATTGTGGAGATATTAAAACAGGGGCTCTACGATCCGCTGCCGCTTTCTAAACAGGTGATGATCATCTACACCGGCGTAACGGGTTTCCTTGACGATCTGCCGCTTGATACTATCCGAAGATTTGAATCTGAATTTTATCTCTATATGGAAAAACAACATCCTCGGATAGAACAGCAAATAAGCGCTGATTCGGAATTGACTGAGGCTACTATGCAGAAGCTCAATGACGCTACTTTAAGTTTTAAAAAGATATTTGGCCATCGGGATCCAGTTTAGGTAATCTCACATTTAAGCTTATGACGCAGTCTTTAAGGCAGATAAAATCCAGGATCAAGAGCGTTGAAAGCACTTGGAAGATCACACGCGCCATGGAGATGATCTCTGTATCAAAGCTGAGGCGTATCCAGGAGCTCCTTTTTGCTATGAGGCCTTACTTTGGCAAAACAGACAGCCTTTTAGAAAATCTTTTTGCCGAAAGGCCTGATTTTTCTCATCCGTTACTTGATGC
Source organism: Candidatus Omnitrophota bacterium (assembly GCA_038068755.1). Lineage (GTDB taxonomy): Bacteria > Omnitrophota > Gorgyraeia > Velamenicoccales > Velamenicoccaceae > Phelpsiimicrobium. The sequence continues at coordinate 1,274 of JBBTLH010000007.1, read as the reverse complement.
GGCGCCTAATACAGGAAATGTCGCTGTGTGCGTCGTGA
>JBBTLH010000007.1:0-1226 GCA_038068755.1 Candidatus Omnitrophota bacterium | reverse complement strand
CAGACTCCGGGCTCTGCGGTTTATATAATCATCGTATTTTAAAAGCCGCGACCGAATTTATCAGCAAATATCCGACAGATAAGGTCAAAGTGATAGCCGTAGGAAGAAAGGGTTTCAGTTATTTTAAAAGAAAAGGGTTTGTTGTGGAGCGCGCTTATCTGGGATTGCACGGCCGTCTCCAGCCGGCATCATTAAAAGAACTTACTGTGTTCCTGACAGGCAGCTTCTTAAAAAATGAGGTTGATGAAGCCTATATGGTATATACGCATTTTCAATCGTCTTTGCATTATATTCCCACCATAGACAGGTTATTCCCTGTATATGTTTCATCTGCCATTCCGGTTAAGCCCGCTTACTACTTATTTGAGCCGGATTATCCGCAACTGCTGGATGAGCTGCTTAACGTCTACGTTGTTCAAAAAATACGGCTTTTGCTTTTGGAGGCTTTTACAGCCGAGCATTCAGAGAGGACTATAGCAATGAAGTCGGCAACGGATAATGCCAAAGATCTGATAGAAGGCCTCATTATTTTTAAGAATAAGGTAAGGCAGGCCGCGATAACAAAAGATGTGCTTGAGGTGGTTTCAACGGTTGAAGCGCTGAAAGGTTAAGGATAAGAATATGGCTATAGGAGAGATCATCCAGGTCATCGGGCCAAGCGTGGACGTAAGGTTCCCGGAACGCGAACTTCCGCGGCTTTTGAATGCCGTTAAAGTTGAGTATCCGGACAAGAATATTGATCTCGTGCTTGAAGTCGCGCAGCAAATAGGCAATAACACCGTGCGCTGTATCGCGTTAGGCGCGACAGACGGCCTGGTGCGTGGCATGAAGGCAAGGGACTTAGATTCACCTATCACCGTGCCTGTAGGCGACCAGACCCTTGGCCGTATTTTTAATGTTTTGGGAGAGACGATTGACAATGCAGGCCCGGTGCGAGAACCCGCGAAGCGGAACCCTATACATCGCGATTCACCGAGTTTTGAGGAGCAGCTGTCTATTTCAAAGATGTTAGAGACAGGGCTTAAGGTTATTGATCTTTTGGCGCCGTATCCCAAAGGAGGCAAGATAGGCCTTTTCGGAGGCGCGGGTGTTGGTAAGACCGTGATCGTCATGGAGCTTATCAGGACAATTGCCACTGAGCACGGCGGTGTTTCTGTATTTGGCGGTGTTGGCGAGCGCACCAGGGAAGGCAATGAGCTCTGGCTGGAATTAAAGGAATCAGGCGT
>JBBTLH010000006.1:0-10260 GCA_038068755.1 Candidatus Omnitrophota bacterium | reverse complement strand
CTTTGAAGTCGCCTACGCCCAACCAATTTTTTCTTTTAAGAAGCCACCGACAAAGCCGGTGCTGATCCACTTCATGGCTAAAATAAAATTAGATCTGCATGATATTTTTAACAAGGGGCATCTGATAGATGCTGAGCTTAACCGGGTCATTCAAGAAGCGGTCAATAAAGGAATTCCTTTAATAGAGATCATTCCCGGCAAGGGGAGTGGGCAATTGAAAAAGCACATATTGCGTTTTTTGGCTCAGCCGAAGATAAAACAGCTCTACCACAGGGTGGAGAAAGACGACAAAAATTTCGGCCGCATATTTGTGCATTTCAGAAAATGAGAACCTTAATGTGCGCCAAAGGCGCATATAGCGAAATCCCTGCGGGTTTTGCGGGGAACCATATAGGTAATTTTACTTTATAACCGGAGGTGGTTATGCGCGTTAAAGCGTTTGTTGTTTTTGCTTTGGTTTTAGTAACGGCGTTATGTGTTGGTACGGTTTGCGCAGAGGATTTTAGCGCTGACATGGTGAGCGTTTCTTCAGAAGGGTCTTTTACAGGGAAGATCTATGTTTCGGGTGATAAGTCGCGCATAGAGATGCCGGAGGCCATCACCATAAGCCGCCTGGATCAGAAGGTTACGTGTATGCTTATGCCGGGTGAGAAGATCTATATGGAACAGCCGATTAACGCGCGCGCAATAGCGGGCACGCGGGAGAGAATGGCAGGTGAGATAGAGCGAGTCGCCGAAGGCAAGGAGACTGTCAATGGTATGGCAACTACAAAGTATCGCGTGACTTCTGAGGTGGCAGGCAAGCGAGAGACGGTCTTTCAGTGGATAGATGAGGGGACGCATTTCCCGGTGAAGACTGCGGCTATTGACAATAGCTGGTCAAGCGAGTTTAAAAATATTCAAACAGGCCCCCAGGACCCGGCGTTATTTGAGATCCCGGCTGACTATCAGAAGATGTCCATGGACATGCCGAATATGGGGAATTAATGACGGAAAGTATCGTAAAACGATTGTCGTTCTTGGACAGATATTTGACGCTTTGGATATTTTTGGCCATGGGCATTGGTGTTTCGTGGGGGTATTTTCATCCGCAGATAGTGAATTTCTGGAATAGGTTCCAGATAGGTTCGACCAATATTCCGATCGCTATCGGCCTAATACTAATGATGTATCCGCCTTTGGCAAAGGTTAAATACGAAGAGATGGGTAGTGTTTTTAAGAACGTCAAAGTGCTGGTTCTGTCGCTTATTCAAAACTGGATTATCGGCCCTGTTTTGATGTTTTTTTTGGCTATAGTTTTCTTGAGAGGGTATCCGGAGTATATGGTTGGCCTGATTATGATCGGGCTTGCCCGCTGTATCGCGATGGTTATTGTCTGGAATGAGCTGGTTAAAGGGGATACTGAGTACTGTGCCGGGCTTGTGGCTTTTAACTCATTGTTTCAAGTAATATTCTTTTCGGCCTATGCCTGGTTTTTCATAATGGTGCTTCCTCCGTACTTCGGGCTAAAAGGAACTCAAGTGAATATTAGTATTACCCAAATCGCAAACAGCGTTTTTATTTATCTTGGTATCCCGTTCCTGGCAGGAATTATTACGAGAATTGCGTTGCTGAAATTAAAAAGCAAGAAATGGTATGAAGAAAAATTCTTGCCTTCGATTAGCCCCATCACCCTGGTATCCCTGTTGTTTACCATTATCGTTATGTTTTCACTTAAAGGTGAATATATTGTTAAAATTCCCATGGATGTCATACGGATCGCCGTGCCGCTTTTGATTTATTTCGTGCTGATGTTTTTAGTGTCTTTCTATATGGGCAGGAAGATAAGAGCAGGCTATGCGAAAACGGCGACTTTGTCATTTACCGCGGCCAGCAATAATTTTGAACTTGCTATCGCGGTGGCAGTGTCTGTCTTTGGAATAAATTCAGGAGCTGCGTTTGCCACGGTCATCGGGCCATTGGTAGAGGTCCCGGTGCTCATCGGCCTTGTGAATGTGGCATTATATTTTAAGAAGCGGCTTTTCTCACCTCTTGTCCTCGTTGACACCCCTTAGCTTTTGTGTTAAGTTACCCCAATGGTCAAAGAGAACCTGGTATCTTGTTTGAAAAGGATAGAGGCCTCTACGGCGCTCTCCGGGGTAGAAACTTCTTCCAGTGTGACCTTAGTCGCTGTAACGAAAAGTGTGCCGTTGTCTTTGATCTATGAGGCTATTGACTGCGGCGTAAGGCATATTGCGGAGAACAGGGTCCAGGAAGCTCTTTTGAAATACGATCCGGTCCAGGCATATGTCCGGAACAAGGGTGTTTTTTTGAAGTGGCACATGGTCGGCCATCTCCAGACGAACAAGGTCAAAGATGCTGTCTGTATCTTTGACCTTATCCATTCTGTTGACAGCCTTAAAGTAGCTCTTGAAATAGATAGAGAAGCAGGTAAGATAAACAAAATACAGGACGTGCTAATTGAGGTAAAGACTTCTGGCGAAGCTACGAAATACGGTTTTGCAACCGCAGAAGTTTGCGAAGCTGTCAAAGAAATATCAGTCCTTAAGAATATCAACGTAAAGGGTTTGATGACCATTGCTCCGGTTGTTGACAGCCATGAAAAAGCGCGTCCTTATTTCCGCAAGCTGCAGGAATTGCAGGATGAAATAGCCACTATGCTATCGGCCTTAGACAAAAGACCGGATGTTTTATCTATGGGCATGACAGATGATTTTGAGGCCGCGATCCAGGAAGGCGCTAACATGGTGCGCATTGGACGGGGCATATTTGGCGAAAGGCCGAAAATATGATAAGGCGTAAGGCCATAGGCATTATCGGTTGCGGCAATATGGGCTCAGCCCTTGTTGATAATCTGATGAAGATGGGCGTGAATCTTACGCTTTTTGTATTTGATAAGGATAAAGAGAAAGAACATAGCCTTGCAAAAGGTTTTAACCTCCGCGTTTTTGATAGCGTCTCGTCGCTTGCTTCACGCAGCGATTGTATCATTATCGCTGTAAAGCCGCAGGACATGGAAAGCGTTCTTGCTCAGATGGCTGGGATCTCGGGCAAGTTGATCATTTCCATCGCTGCCGGCATAACGCTTGGCTATATTGAGTCTATCATAGGTGACAATTCCGCTATAGTGAGGGCAATGCCTAATCTTAACGCGCTTATAGGCATGAGTGTGACGGCATTAAGCGCCAACCCCAAGGTCGGCCAGGATGACCTGAAGCTGGCCGAGGCGATCTTTAAAGCTGTGGGCGAGGTAGTGTTCGTCAAAGATTCTCAGATGGATGCAGTAACCGCTGTTTCCGGCAGCGGGCCTGCCTTTGTGGCTTATCTGCTTAAAGATCTATGCGAAGAAGCGCTTGAACGTATTTTTATAAAAGAGGCTGTTTTTCTTGGGATTGAAGCTTTAACTGCGGAAATTTTAGCTAAACAGACTATTTCAGGGACGCGACAGATGCTAAAGGTCAATTTTGACGCCGATATTTTGATCAAGCGCGTTTCTTCAAAAGGCGGCACTACAGAAGCAGGGATGAAGGTTTTAGAAAAAAATGGCAAGACAGAATACGCTTTATCAGAGGCTATACGCGCTGCGTGCAAGAGGGCCGGCGAGTTGTCCAGGAGGGGTTGATCATGTCAAAGATAGGCATCATCGGAGGAAGCGGCGTATATAAAATTGAAGGGATAAAAAATTCAAAAGAGGTCAAGGTCAAAACTCCATTTGGCGAGCCCTCGGATGTTTATAGGACCGGGAAGCTTAACGGAGCGTCAGTCGTATTCTTGCCGCGCCACGGTTCCAGGCATACAAAGAGCCCGTCTGAGATCAATTACAGGGCTAATATTTTTGGCATGAAAAAATTAGGCGTGGAACGCCTGATCTCCGTGTCTGCCTGTGGTTCACTTAAAAAAGAATTGAAACCCTTAGATTTTGTATTGCCTGATCAGTTTGTGGACAGGACGAATAGCGCCAGAGACATGACATTTTTCAAAGGCGGCATTGTAGTTCACGCGGGAATGGCTGATCCGGTCTGTTCAGAATTAGTAAGATCAATATATGATACGGCGCGCGGCCTTAATTTAAGTATCCATTTAGGCGGCACTTACCTTAATATGGAGGGGCCGGCCTTTTCAACAAGGGCCGAGTCCAATCTCTATAGGTCATGGGGTGCGTCTATAATCGGCATGACGAATATGGCTGAGGCAAGGTTAGCCAGAGAGGCAGAGATGTGTTTCGCTACATTAGCCGCTATAACGGATTATGATTGTTGGTATGAATCTGCAGAAACGGTGACAATTGAGATGGTCATAGCCAACCTCGCCAAAAACGCGGATAATGCCAAGCTTCTTCTACAGCAGTGCGTCGCAAAGATCTCAAGAAATAAGACGTGTTCCTGTTCAGAGTCGCTAAAGCATGCCATTGTCACGCATAAGGCAGATATTTCAGGTAAGCTGAAGAAAGACCTGGCGCCGATCATAGCAAAATACGTAGGCGAATATTGAATGACGCAAAAGTTCCGTGGGCAAAGAAGCTTACATTGGTTTTGCGTAACCCAATAATATCTATGGAATATAAAAATACTCTTAATTTACCCAAGACGGATTTTTCCATGAAGGCGAACCTGAGCCTTCGCGAACCCGAGATCCTCAAGTCGTGGCAAGAGGCAGGGCTTTATCAAAAACTGCGTAATCAGGCTAAAGGCAGGGATCTGTTTATCCTTCACGACGGGCCTCCGTACGCCAATGGCCATATCCATATTGGCCACGCGCTGAATAAGATCTTAAAAGATATCATCGTGCGTTATAAAACCATGCGCGGATTTGACTCACCGTTCATACCCGGGTGGGATTGTCACGGGCTGCCCGTAGAACATCAGCTTTTCAAGGATCTGAAAAAAACTAAGGACCAGATAGACCGCGTCGCGTTCCGTAAACTCGCCGCAGATTACGCGATGAAATATGTAGATATCCAGAAAGAGGAATTTAAAAGGCTAGGGCTAATCGGCGCATGGGACCATCCTTATCTGACGCTGGACAAGAACTATGAACAGGCCATACTTGTTTCTTTCGCCTGCCTCGTTGAAAAGGGCTTCGTGTACCGCGGTTTAAAGCCGGTCAACTGGTGTTATAAATGCGAGACAGCGCTTGCAGAGGCTGAGGTTGAGCACGCGCCTGCCGAGTCTGATTCAGTATTTGTCAATTTTGAACTTAAAAGCGACGCTAATCTTAAAAAGATCGGCCTGCCTTCCACCGGAAAGCTGTTTATTGTCATATGGACGACAACGCCGTGGACTTTGTTGGCCAATGTAGCTGTTGCCGTGCATCCGGACCTGGAATATATCGCGATATCGCATAAAGGTGACACCTTTATAATCGGCAAAGATCTCTTCAACACCTCATTGCATGAGAAGCTTGGGTTTGATGAGTATAAGATCGTTTCCCAATTCAGGGGTTGTGATTTAGAGGGCCTTGTTTATTGCCATCCATTCGGCTTAAGAGAAGGAAAAGTCGTGCTTGCGGATTATGTTTCCAAAGAAGAAGGGACTGGCTGCGTGCATACGGCGCCGGGCCACGGGCAGGAAGATTTTATGACCGGGGCAAAGTACGGATTAGAAGTCGTCATGCCTGTTGACGAGAAGGGCAGGTTTGATCAAAGTGTCAGCGAGTTCAGCGGCCAACATGTATTTATGGCGAATGAGAACATTATCAATAAGCTTAAAAGCCAGGGCCTTCTTAGGCTCGCTTCTAAGTTTGAGCATACTTATCCGCATTGCTGGCGGTGCAAGAGCCCGATCATCTTCCGCGCCACCAAACAGTGGTTTTTAAAGATAGACGAAAACGATCTAAGGAATAAACTCTTAAAGGCTATAAAGAATGACGTCAAATGGATACCTCACTCAGGTGAGGAGCGCATATCTTCAATGGTAGAAAATAGGCCCGATTGGTGCCTTTCCCGTCAGAGGTATTGGGGTGTGCCGATACCTGCGGTTATATGCAAGAAGTGCCAACACCAGATATTGGATGTCAGGGTCATAAGGAATTTAGCGAAGCGCGTTCTAACGGAAGGCACGAACGTTTGGTTTACGGCGGATATCAAGGATTTCTTGCCTTCTAATATGAAGTGCGAGTGCGGCTGTGTTGATTTTGAAAGATCAACGGATATTCTTGATGTGTGGTTTGATTCAGGGGTGAGCCACCAGGCTGTCTTAAAAGGAAACAAAGAGTTAAAACTTCCGGCGGATCTATATCTTGAAGGTTCGGACCAGCACCGTGGGTGGTTCCAGGCATCTTTAATACCATCCATGGCCATTGACAACAGGCCGCCTTATATCGCGGTTCTTACCCATGGTTTTGTGGTGGATGCGCAAGGCCGAAAGATGTCAAAATCTTTGGGTAATGTCATAGCCCCGCAGGAGATCATTAAAGATTACGGCGCGGATATATTAAGGCTCTGGGTATTATCCAGCGATTATAACGAGGATGTAAGGATATCAAAAGAGATCCTTACATTTATCGCTGATGCTTATCGCAAGATCAGGAATACTGCGCGTTTCCTTTTGGGTAATTTAAACGAGTTTGATCCTGTCAGGGACGGGGTAAAGCGTGAAGAGATGCCTGAAATAGACCGCTGGGCGATGTTTCGGCTCTCTAAGCTTATGGAGGATGTCACTGAAGGGTATGAGACATACAAATTTTACCACGTTTTCCAAAGGCTTTTTAGTTTTTGCAATGAGGAGATGTCGTCTCTATACCTGGATATTCTCAAGGACAGGCTTTACACAGCCTGTAAAAATTCCATTTTAAGGCGTTCGGCTCAAACATGCCTTTATGAGATTGCCAGCGCCCTGGCAAAATTGCTTGCGCCTGTCTGCCCGTTTACAGCTGATGAGATCTATAAATATACGGCAAAGGGCAAGGGAGATCCTTGCGAAAGCGTCCTTTTGTCATCTTGGCCTAAGATGCGCCGCGATCTTGAGGTGTCCGGAGAGGATGTTTCGGATATCGGCCAGGTGTTGAGCTTGCGGCCTTTTGTACTTAAAGCCCTTGAGGAAAAAAGGGCGAAAGGTGAGATCGGGAGCTCTTTAGAGGCCAAGGCGATATTGGGTGTAAAAGACGAGGCTATTTATAAGATTTTTTCGCGTTTCGCCCCGGAGCTTCCTTTTATTTTTATTGTTTCCCAAATAGAGGTTGTCAGGGAAGAGAATGCTCCGGAAGCCGTTCTAGTCACTGTTTTGCCAGCCCTTGGTGCGAAATGCGGCCGGTGTTGGAATTATAGCCCGGATGTTGGCCGCCTAAAAGATCATCCCGAAATATGCGGCCGTTGCGCGCAAGCCATTAAAGGATAAATAATTGTTGCTTAATTTTTTATTCCAATATATAATCTATCAGTTTTTAGGAGACTGGAGGAACAAAAGTGAAAGCGAAAAAACTCAGCAAGAAAACATCGGGAGTCTATAAAAAGCTTCTTCTTGATAAAAGAGAAGAGCTTATGGGAGATATCAACCAGATATCAGAGGACACGTTAAAGAAATCCCTGAAGGATGCCTCTGGGGATATCTCGGGATACACCTTTCATATGGCTGATGTGGCAACTGATAATTACGACCGTGAATTTTCTTTAGGGCTCGCTTCCAAGGAGAGGGGTGTCCTTTTTGAGATCAACCACGCGCTCCAGAAGCTTCAGGAAGGAAAGTTTGGCTCCTGCGAATTGTGCAAGAAGCCCATCTCACAGGCAAGGTTGAAAGCCGTTACCTACGCCAAGCTCTGTCTGAAGTGCCAGCAAAACGAAGAAAAGAAGTAGCTTAAGGCCTCATGCTATCTTTTCTGCTCATTTCTTTTTTCATTTTGATCCTGGACCAATGGTCGAAGTATGTTGCCGGGGGTTTTTTGGCGCTCGGGCAATCTTTTCCTGTTATTAACGGAGTTTTTCATTTTACCCTTGCTCACAACAAAGGCGCTGCCTTTAGTATCTTAAAAGGCAGCTCTTTTCTTTTCATCGCGATCACTATCTTTTGCCTTGCGGCGATCATTTTTCTCATCAGCAATCAGGGTTTCTTTAAAAAAGTCTTTAATCTGGACAATAGGGATAGGCTGGTACGTTTTTCACTCGCGCTTGTTTTTGGAGGCGCCTGTGGCAACCTCATAGACCGCATCAGATTTTCTTACGTAGTAGATTTTTTAGATTTTCGCGTATGGCCGGTGTTTAATTTAGCGGATTCTGCAATAACGGTCGGAGGGATTTTAATAGCTTATAGGATGTTTAGAAAAAAGTGAGAGTAGTTTATAGTTAATAGGTTACGGGTTTTCCTATTCACTATACACTATTAACGGTAAGGATTTTTTAATGTTGCCTATTTTATACAAATGCCCTTTTTTTACAGTTTATACCTACGGTGTTTTTGTTGCTCTGGCTTTTTTGGCTTCTTCGTTCTTGCTTATGAAAGAGGCCAGGCAAAAAAAGTTAAATGAAAATACGATATATGAGCTATGTATTTTTTTACTAATCTCAGGGATAATCTCAGCGCGCCTGTTCTACGTATTCTTGAATTGGGGTGAGTTCAAGGCTAATCTTATTGAGATCGTCATGCTCCAGCATGGCGGCCTTGTATGGTTTGGAGGGTTGATAGGGGCTGTTGTTTGCGGGATTGTGTTCATAAGATCAAAAAAAATGCCATTTTTTTCAACGCTTGACCTTTTTGCGCCTTATGTGATCTTGGGTCAGGCCATAGGCCGCATAGGTTGTTTTTTTAATGGCTGCTGCTACGGAGGGGAGTCTAAGTGGGGTATCTATTTTCCCGTGCATCACGCCACCCTTTTTCCGGCGCAGTTGCTTGATTGCCTGACCCTGATAATTGTTTTTATCGTTCTAAGGAGCATGAGGGCGAGAAGAGCCGGAGTGGTATTCTCGTATTACCTCATTCTTGCGTCATTGCAGAGATTCCTGATGGAATACGCGCGAAACGACCCCCGGCCTTTTTATTTCAATTTAAGTATTTTCCAATGGATAAGTATCGGCCTTTTCTTCTGTGGTGCTGTTCTATACCTCATCCTCTTACCCCGCGGCCCGAAGCCGCTTGGGCATTCCGCCCTAAATGAACATCGTGTGGGCTCCATATGCAGGAAAAAAACTGCTTGATAGAAACTGAATGCGTTGGCGTCAGGGTAGATGTCTTTTTGAAAGACAAGGAGCCTGACCTATCCAGGACCCAGATAAAGGAACTAGTCCTTGAAGGGAAGGTCACGGTCAACGGCCAGAAGGTTAAGCCCCATTACAGGCTTAAGACAGGCGATGTATTGAATTGGCAGATCCCCGCGGTTGCCCAAAGCAGCATTCAGGGAGAAAACATTCCTCTGACAATAGTCTTTGAAGACAAAGATATAATAGTCTTAAATAAGCCTTCAGGGCTTGTGGTACACCCTGGTGCAGGAAACCGCGAGCATACCCTGGTCAACGCGCTCTTGTTCCACACTCAGGAGCTTTCTTCCCTCAGCGAGGAGAGGCCAGGCATCGTGCACCGTTTGGATAAAGAAACATCCGGCATCATGGTCATCGCAAAAAATAATCACAGCCACCTTGAACTGGCCAAACAGTTCAAAATACATTCCATTGAGCGCCGTTACATCGCTTTAGTCTCAGGTGGGATTGAATTTGATGAGGGCGTCATTGATATCCCTATCAAAAGGCATGTGATGGACCGCAAAAAAATGTCCGTGAGCTTTACCGATGAGGCAAAGCCGGCTCAGACACGCTATCGCGTATTAAAGAGGTATCCTGAATATAGCGCCGTTGAATTATTCCCTCAGACCGGCAGGACGCATCAGCTTAGGGTCCATTTGAACTATCTCGGGCATCCCGTTCTAGGCGACAGCGTATATGGTAAAAAGACCAGTTTTCCCCGTTTGGCGCTGCATGCCAAAGACCTTGGGTTTAACCATCCTTCCAGCGGCGAATTTGTTAAATTCTCTTCCCCGCTTCCCGAAGAAATGAAAGCCGCAATGCCCGGCTTGAAGATCTGATCAAAAATTGCTGGGGCCCCCACACTAACACTATGCCGACAAAATAATGCGTAAAACTTGCTTTCTTTAAATATCGGCTTATAATAGTACCAAAAGAAAAGGGTTCGGGAAAGAATATATTCTCGGAGGATTCAGATGGTCGGGCCGCCATCTTGCGTATGAATGCGAGATGGCATTTTTATCTATAGGGGATGGTTATGAAAAAGATCCTGTTATTTATCTTGCCGATTCTTATTATCGTTTCGGTTGTCTTTA
>JBBTLH010000005.1:0-6599 GCA_038068755.1 Candidatus Omnitrophota bacterium | reverse complement strand
TTCTATTTATTAAGGCCTTGACAATACAAGTTATAACTTGTATACTTTTGTTGGGCAGGAAAGCTAATCATGCCATTCAGTATTTACTATTTTGTGGATGAGAGGGGACAAAAGCCCGTTAAAGAATTTATTGATAGTTTGCCCTGGAAAGAGCAGGCGAAAGTCATGGCGTATCTGGTTGAGCTATGGCAACAAGGCCATAATCTTAGGCGTCCCATGTCTGATTATTTGAAAGAGGGTATCTATGAATTGCGGCCCAAAGATAATAGAATTTTTTACTTCTTTTTTCATAAAGATAGCATTGTTTTGCTTCATGCATCACGAAAGAGGACGGACAAGATACCACCAAGAGACCTGACTCTTTGTTTTAAGAGAAAATCTCAGGTTGAAGAATTAAAACACATCGAAAAATTAGAATTGTGAGGTGATTGAAATGGCAAAAGTGCGTTTGGAAAAAATCGATAGTCATTTGGAAGAAAAACTCAAAAACAAAGAGTTTAGGCAGGCATTTGAGCTTGAAAGGGCTAAAGTGGCCTTGGCTCAGAAGATTGCTGAATTAAGACAAGAGGGCCACGTGACCCAGAAGGAACTGGCTAAAAGGCTCCATGTCTCTCAGCAGTTCATCTCTCAAATTGAGACAGCCGAAGAGAACAACCTGACGCTTGATACCTTGATTGGATTGGCAAAGTCTCTGGGGAGAGGGATAAAGATATCTTTTCCTAAGATCTCGCGGCGCGAGTCCTGTCTCGAAATTGCCTAGTGTATTTCTGTTGTGTTCGTCATCAAGTAGGAATCCTCGCTCACAAGGCGGGGGTTTTTATTTAAGGAAAGAATAATTAGGAGGTGTTAAAAGACGCTCTGTAATATTTATTTAGTGGTATAATTGGAGCAATCAGACGCTTTAGACAAGAAAAATAGGGCTTAAGATATGTTTGAACGAAAGCAGCAGAAGATAGTTCCGGTTTTGGGGTTGGTCAGATTTATCTGTATGGCCTTTGTTTGTTCCGGATTAGTTTTTGCCGAAGAGCAGAAACAGGGCTTTGAAGAAAAGCACCAGGACAAGGAAGCGATATTTCTTGAATATAGCGAAACCATTAAAGTCAATGAGGACTGGTCTTTTAGGAGAGAAGAGCATAAGAAGCTAAAAATCCTTAAAGAAGAGGCCAAGTCTATGGGAGAAGTGCCCATTCCCTACGATAAGGAGAATGACAAAATAGTAGAGATCTCAGCTTATACAATAACCCCGGACGGCAAGAGGCACAAATATACGAAGACCAGCGATATCAGTCTGTATCCGTCTTATCCTATTTATTCCAATATAATGGTTAAGATGATCACGATGCCGGAGGTCAATGTCGGCTCTGTCATTGAATATAAAGTCGTCATTGAATCAAAGGGAATGCAGATCAAGAATGCCTACTGGAAAGATTTTTACTTTACGCCCAATCTCCCTATAAAATTCATGAAAACAATTGTTATTCTTCCTAAGAAACTAAACATCCAATATAAAGAATTCAATCTCACTTATAAGCCTAAGATAACTCAAAACAACGCGGCCATTACGTATGCATGGGAAATACATGAGGCCTATGATGACCGTAAGCCTGAAGAATACCTCCGGCCGCCGCAAATAGGGGATGTGCCGGAGGTGGTTGAGTTTTCATCTATTAAGAGCTGGAAAGATGTTTCTGACTGGTATTATGCTTTGGTTCAGAAGAACCTAAAGATCACACCGGATATAGAAGCGGCTACGAAAAAGGCCATCTCCGGGAAAGTCGCACTCAAGGATAAGGCCAGGGCTATTTTAGAGTATATCCAGGATAACTTTCGGTATGTTTCCATGTCTTTGGGTGAATATACGCTTGAGCCGCACCCGACAGACGAGGTGTTTAAAAATAAATACGGTGACTGTAAGGATCTTTCGCTTCTTTGCGTAGCCATGCTTAAAGTCGCAGGCATTGAATCAAGTGTCGCCTTATTTAAAAATGAGTTTTCTATTACAGACCCTCAGTATGATCTGCCAATTCCCACGTTATTTGACCATGTGGTTGTGAGGGTGGCAGATGAAAAAGGAAAAAGCTTCTATGTTGATCCCCAGCTTAAGGGATACGATATCGGAGAATATCCGCTTTATTATCAGAACGCCTATACTCTTGTCATTACGCAGGATAATGGAAAGCTTGGCAGGCTTCCGATATTCGCCGAAGAGAGATCTTATACCAAACAGGATATCAAGACCGTTATTAATCCTGATGGTTCCGCTTTGTCTGAAATGACTTCCCTTTGGTCTTTAGATTCTTCTATTGAAACAAGAGAACAGATGAAAAGCCTTGATAATACCCAGAAAGAAGATTTTTACCAGCGCTTGAATGCGATGTTAGCTGCCGGCGGCGAGGTCATGGAACGTAGATGGGAGAATTTTGATAACCGATATGGACGCATAAAAAGCTACGTTAAAGTAAGGCGGCGTGACGCGTATCTTGTCAGCGATGGCATGATAATCATTGATGTATCCGGATACCAAAGAGAAATTGAGTTTACTAAAAATAAGAGAGAGAATCCCATATTCTTCCCGGGTGATACTTGCGATGAAACGGTAACGACATATCAGATCCCAAAGGGTTTCGGGGTCCTTTCAATACCTGAAGATTTTAAGAAAGATATAGGTTTCTTCAGCGTGAAAAGAGAATACAGGCAAGAAAAGGACAAGATAATAATCCGTGAAGTAGCTAAGCAGAAACGCCTTGAGATACCTAAAGAAGACTACCCCAAGGTGAAGGAGTTTTTCGATAAGCTGCCCAGGTCAACACAGCAGCGCATTGTCTTGAAGAAAGCGAAGTCCTGGCAGCAGAAACTCAAAGAGGCCTGGGCGCTCATAAGGCGGTAAGTTGTCATTCAGGTTGTCAATAAAAAAATAGGGGACGGCGCTATTTTCTATTTAAATTTTTATACCTTGACAGAGGCGGAGAAGGGGGATAAAATTAAACTGTAAGGCAGGTGATATAAAAGAATATACATTTTGAGCAATCCTTTTGGGGGTTGCCTTTATTTGTTATGGGGCAGTGAGATGGAAAGCATAATTTTAAATAACCATTTTAAACATAAACACATGTGCCTGTTCTACGGTTCAAACAAAGATCTGTTTGAATTAGTGGTGCCGTATTTCAGGGAAGGGCTTGAACGTAATAAGCTCTGTATCTGGGCTGTTCCTGAATCTCTTGGATTGAAGGAAGCGCAGCAAGCCCTGAGTGAAGGCATCGGGGGACTAAAAGAATATATTGATAAAGGCCAGCTGAGGTTGTTTGAAGCCAGGTCGGTGTATAACAGGTCAGGCAGGTTCGTCCGGTCTGAGATTTTGGATGGTTGGGGTAAAATATTAGAGGAGGCCTTAAGCCTGGGTTTTGATGGTATCCGTGTAAGCGGAGATGCTTCTTTCTTGCCTGAGGAAGAAAAGAATGAGTTGCTCCTTTATGAAAAAGAAGCAGATGCCGTTATCCGTGAATCAAAAGTTGAGGCCTTATGTACTTACCCATTAGATAAAACAGATTTAGTTGAGATGTTCATTTTGAGCATTTGCCACGGGTCTACTTTCAGAAATAAAAACAGCAAACTGGAAATCTTAACAAGATAGTTTAAGCTATTTTTTCTATGTAGGCCACGACTTCTTTTGTCGTATCGTCCGGAGTAGATGCCCCGGCAGTTATGCCCACCGATCTTATCTTCTTAAACCACATAGGGGTGAATTCTATGGTTAAGGCTAAGATAATTTGCACGATTGGCCCGTCGTCGTCGAGCGAGACGGTGCTTAGAAAAATGATGCTTGTTGGTATGGATGTTGGGCGCCTGAATTTTTCGCACGGCAAACCTCAGGAATTGCTCCATAGGATAAGCCTCATCCGATTGCTAAATGCGAAATATCGTAGGCGCATAAAGATTCTTGGCGACCTTCAGGGGCATCGCATAAGGGTAGGCGATCTTGTCGCGCCGGTTGAGCTTAAAAAACGCCAGACAGTGTGGTTAATCCAGCAAAGGATAAAGGGCGCGCGCGAAAAGATACCTTTTGATTACCAGGGTCCGCTATGCAATATTAAGAACGGGCACCATATATTCATAGACGATGGAAATATCGATTTAGAAGTGTTCGGCCGGACTAAAAACAGCCTGAAGGCAAAAGTAATGGCCGGCGGCCTGCTTAAGGAGCATAAGGGCGTAAATATACCGGAGGCAAAGCTGGAATTCGGCGTTATGAGTCAGAAGGATATACAGGATATACTCTTTTGCGAAAGAAACAGTATTGAATATATCGCGCAGTCATTCGTGCGCACGAAGAAGGATATCTTGGATGTAAGAAATGTGCTTGGGGGAGGCTCGCGGTGCCGGGTCATCGCCAAGATTGAGAATAGAGAGGGCATAAAGAATATCGATGAGATAATTAAGGCTTCGGACGGCATTATGATAGCGCGCGGAGATATGGGGGTATCGTTACCCATCTACCAAATACCCATTATTCAGAAGATGATAATAAAAAAATGCAACCGCGCCGGAAAGTTTGTCATAACCGCCACACAGATGTTGGAGAGTATGACCGAGAACCGTATGCCCACCCGCGCTGAGGTAACGGACGTGGCCAACGCCATAATAGACGGCACTGATTTTGTCATGCTTTCGGCTGAGTCTGCCGTGGGCAAATACCCGGTTCAGACCGTTAGTATGATGAATGATATAATAAAATTCACTGAAGGTTATTTAAAAGCAAATAAAACTTCAGGATAGATAAAACAGGATTTCATGGTGAACAGATGAAAATATGGGATGGTTGTTTAAGCTATTTTTTCTATGTAGGCCACGACTTCTTTTGTCGTATCGTCCGGAGTAGATGCCCCGGCAGTTATGCCCACCGATCTTATCTTCTTAAACCACTTGGGTTTTATGTCTTTTTTTGAGCTGACCCAGTAGCTTTTCTTATTGAGCGATCTTGAGATCTCGTAGAGCCTTTGAGTATTGGCGCTGGCCTTTGAGCCGATAATGATCATCGTGTCATTTTCCAAAGGCATATTTTGCATCTCTTGCTGTTTTGTCCTGGTCGGTTGGCAGATAGTATTAAAGAATTTTAAATCCCGGATATGATGTTTCAATAGATACGCGATCTTGAGTACTTTGACGCTGTTCTGAGTGGATTGCACCACAATAGCAGCTTTTTTTATTTTTTTGATTTTTTGCAAAGGCACGTCTTCGGGGCCGGAGATAACTATCGCTTTTCTTTTTAGCTGCCCTATGATACCGCGGACCTCATCGTGTTTTTTGTCTCCGATGACTATTATTACCCTGCCCTCGGATTCGGCGCGGCTGGCGATCTTATGGATCTCCTTGACCATAGGGCAAGTCGCGTCTACGATCCTGTAACCGAGCCTGTGGGCTTTATCAACGGTGTGGAGGCTTGCGCCGTGAGCGCGTATCAATAGTATCTTGTTTTTTCCGCTATAGAGTTTTTCGGTCTTTTTTACCCCTGAATTTTTTAGTTTTTTTGCCACTTCCTCGTTGTGGACGATGTCACCCAGCATATAAACGTTCTTATTGCCCAGGAGTGTTCTGTAGGCTATGTCAATGGCTCTTTTTACGCCAAAACAGAAACCCGCGGATCTAGCCAATTTTATTTTCATCGGTATTTACCTTCCATAACAACTACTTTACAGCCAAATTATTTAAAATCAATCCTATTTTGTACGCAATATATTTTTTCAACCCCCCTTGTAATCGCCTGATGAATATTCTATACTTCAATTGGGAGGACAGGCGAAGGAGCAGTTCAGAAGTAGAACTTAACAGCCTGTGAGTCCTCCCGTTCTTTTTGTACCGCGATAGCCAAGGCAAATTAGCCTTGGCTATTTTGTTTTGTTGAGGGTATAATGTGACCTATTCCAGGAGATAAAAGTGAAAATATTCATGGGTAATCTATCGTTTGACGCCACAGAGGCGGATATAAAGACACTATTTGAAGGTTTTGGCAGTGTATCTTCTGTTGTGGTCGTGATGGAGAAGAAAGAGGCCAAGTCTAGGGGGTTCGGGTTTGTGGAGATGCCCGATGACCAAGAGGCAGGCGCTGCTATAGTCGCTTTGAACGCCAAAGAATTCATGGGGCGGCCTCTCAATGTGAGCCAGTCGCGTATTAAAACGGAAGAGAAAAAAGAAGACCCGATAAAAACATGGCACGATACGTCTTATGAGAAGAAAAAAGATTATGAAGGCGGCAGGCCTGCGCGTGGCACATGGCCGGGGCGATTTCCGTCGCGGGGGCGCAAAAAAGAAGAACCGTCAAAGCCTTGGAAGAAACGCGAAGGCGAGGTTAAGCCCTGGAAGAAGCGCGAAGGCGATTTCAGGCCCTGGAAGAAAACTGAAGGAGCGCCCAGGCCCTGGAAGAAAGGTGACGGAGCGCCCAGGGCCTTGAAGAAAGGTTACGGAGCAGCCAGGCCCTGGAAGACAGCTGAAGGCGCTCCTAAGCAATGGAAGAGCTCCGGAACAGGGCCTAGTCAATGGAAGAAAACCGGAGTAACATCCGCGCCTTGGAAGAAAACAGGAGTAACATCCGAGCCTTGGAAGAA
>JBBTLH010000004.1:0-5820 GCA_038068755.1 Candidatus Omnitrophota bacterium | reverse complement strand
TCTGCTATTATAGCAGATTAAGGTGTTGCATTAGTTGCTTGAACCCAAGGACGCTCTATATAACTCATTGCCCGGCATTGGGTTGCAAAAGAATTCCACGAAAGAAATAATAGGAAGCGTAATTGTTTTGTAACTCACTCAGTGCGATAAGGTTAGATAAAGCGTCTGGAAATTTTCTGGAAATTTTCTAATGGCCCCATCTGCTAATGCACGGATGTTACAAATAATGTAATAAATATGCATACGAGGGCGCGTGTCGCAAAAAGTATATAGTTATCGCGACAACAGAAATGCGTCTTGAGCTGAATATTCCAATTGACAGGGGAAAAATGTGTGGTAAACTTGATATGTATAAAAAGGGTATGAAAGTTATGCCGGAGATAACCTATGACACCGAATAATACATCTAAAACTTTTGGGCCGATTGAGACCAATATCGTTGCTCGTCTAACATACGAGAAGAAAACGATTGTCACAGTCGAATATCTCGATCGTCTGTTTAATCTTTCCCCTGCGGATAGGAAACAGATTGTTTTCCGGCTTAAGAAGAAGAAAATACTCACTGCTATTAAACGCGGCACCTATGCATTCTCACCGCTTGAGGCTGGCCCTGAAGGAACCGGTATCGATGAATTGCTTATCCCGCCGCTCTTTTTCCCAAAAAAGAATTATTACGTTGGCTATTCAACCCTGTTCAATTATTACGGATTTACCGAGCAACTTTTTCAGACGGTCTATGTCCTTAATACTACTATCTGTACAGAGAAGATTGTCTGCGGTATTTCCTACAAATTCATAAGGATCCCTGAAAGTCGTTTTTATGGTTTGGAAACGATCAAGGTCAAGGACACGGATGTCATTATCAGTTCTAAAGAACGGACATTGATCGACTTGATCTATTTTAATAAGCCCGTTGGCGGGATCAAGACTGCTGGGGCAGTATTAAAGCAAATTGTAATGGAGAAAAAGTGCGACATAAAAAAGCTGGTGGAATATGCTGTGCGATTCCCTAACATAAAAACGAGGAAACGTATTGGGCTGATTCTTGAGGAATCAAACCTTACGGATGCTATGCTAAAGCCTCTTGTCAATAGCGTTAAAAAAACCGCGGTTACTACGTTTACTGGATCACGTAAAGGCACGCTCAATAAGAAGTGGAGAGTTATCATCAATGATTCACAAAAATAAAGATGAATTTGTAAAAACATTGGAACGGGCGGCAAAGAAAAAAGGGTTTCTGGTGCCCCTATTGGAAAAAGATTACTATCTGACCTTGATTCTTTCCCGGGTGCATGAGCTTAGTGAAGACCTTATTTTTAAGGGTGGGACCTGCCTGAATAAGGTTTATTACGCATATTATCGTTTGAGCGAAGACCTTGATTTTAGCATGAAGCTTCCGCGGTATGAGGCAACCCGTGGAGAGCGGAGAAAATGCATTCAGCCCGTGAAGGATAAGATCTCAAAGTTTGTGGAACAGTTCGACATGAAGATTGTTGATTCGGGAAATCCCGGGAGGAACGAGTCAAAGCAGTATGTGTATTATTTTTCCTATCAGTCAGCTCTGCGTCCGAACGAAGGACAAGTTAAGTTTGAAATTGGCTTAAGATTTAACCCGATCGATCTGGTAGAAAAACGGCAAGTTCATCACACGTATACGCATCCATTTACCGGTGAGCCTCTTTTTGACGGAGGAAAGGTCGTCTGCTTGTCACTTAATGAAATTGTAAGCGAGAAACTTCGTGCCGCGGCTTTAAGAGAAACGATCGCCCCGCGCGATTTTTACGATCTTGATTTTATCATTCGCAACAAGTTCAATATTACGGATGGGGAGGTAGTTAAACTTTTTAAGAAAAAAATAGAGGAAGATGGCGGAGATACGGATTTAACGAAATATTGCGTCAATATGGGGCGTAAGAATGTAGAAATTGAAGATATGCGCTTTCGTATCAAAGCTGAGTTATTTGACGTCTTGTCTCCGGTTGAGCGCGACAATTTTGATCTTGATAAAGCGCTTGAACGGATCAACAAGGCAACGGAAGGTGTTAAGTAATCTCGGCAATGAGTCATAAATGAGCCGCTGTGGGGCAGGGGCTCCTTAAAGGGATATGGGAACAACAACATTTTTTCTCCGACATAACGATTTGGGCAAGCCATTAAGCAAAATGGACAAGAAAGAGCTGGAGAAGCTCGACAGTCTTTCGCCCTACGGTGAAACGCAACATCATGCCGGATGGAGCGTGCCTTTCGAGCTTCATAATGGCAATACCTATGCTCTGGTGTTTTGGAAGGGCAAATTAATGAAAATCGAGGATGCGCCAAAGGTTCTAAACAAAAAATATTACAGCAAATATCGCGGTAAAGAAGTCAATGAGTATGAATGGACTGTATTGAAGAAATACATATTAGCGGAAATCCAGTGGCTCGATAAGGAATTTAAAAAGTCACTGCGGAAAAATAAAGCCTGCGTTAAAGTGAGCAAATAGTAGGATAGTCGGACGAGGGAGAAGATTTTAAATAAAGGCGCACGAAAAAAATAAATAAGTGATGTGTCCCCGGAATTCCGTTTATAAATATTTTTGGACTTCTGGACAATTTGGCATGGGTGTTGATTCACGAAAAGCGACTAAAGATTAATAAGAAAAGCGTGGGCCTATACAATGATAAAGCGCAAGCATGCTTTGAAAAAGAGTTTCGTGACTATCTTAATTTAGATCGTATGAAAAAATGGCACGACGAATATTTGAAAAACTATCGCGATGCGTTGTCGCATCGTATTCCGCTTTACGTGCCGCCCAAAACTCTAACTTCAGAGCAGAAAAATCATACTGATCTTATTGATAAACAGTTAAACGATAGCATCAAATTGCGTGACTATAATGCCGTTGATAAATTGCACAATCAGGATGATGAAATTGGAAGCCCATGTCCATTTTTTATTCATTCCATATCTGAAGAGGAAAGCAGGTATGTCGTTTTGCATGCGCAGGTAATTACTGATTTCAAAACAGTTGAGGAAATTATCGATAATTTTTGTGATTCATTTATTGGGCGTTGTGATAAGACATAGTTAACACAGTGAAAAATAGGGACTAAGCATATTACCCCGATATAAACCGCGCGGCGGTGATCGTGAAGCTCAAGAACCCGTTCGTAGGAGAAGTTCATAATGACATATAGAAAAGTATATCCGAACCCTTCTCAATTAAATTTCAGCTCTGACGGAGACAGGCTATGTGTGCGTGCATCAGGCGATACAAAATACAACCCCGACCTGTGGGGCATTAAGCATCTATTCGATAAACGCCTCCATAGTAATAATGCGGAAATTTGTGTGAACGGTACTATATCCAATAGTCTGGCGTTGCGGATGTATTTTTTGCGCTACCTATTTCCTGACGTCAAGTTTCACGATGACTACGGGAATAAGTTTAGTGCGGATGCAGCTGAGATAATAAGCAATGCTGGATCAAAATATATTACGTATTCATCAGATGGTCATTTATTTGATGATAGAGGTACCAAAGACAAGCTGGAGTCATTGATTGAGAATGAACTGGCAGGGAATCTTTCTCGATATGTTTCTGATTTTGTTGACGGCGCAAAAGTGATTAGGCAATTTCCCGCTAACATATTTCGTGATTGTATCAGTGAAAATTCCAGAGTCACGGACAAGCTATGGATCGATATGGTCGGGGTAAATCAAGCGGGAGAGTTATCGCCTATTGAGCTCAAGGTGGGTGGTAATATTCCGTTAGACCTTTTCGCGCAAGGGCTTGACTACGGTATATATTGTCATCTTTTTAAGAAACACATAAAAGATCATTGGTTTAAAGATTGCACCGTTCCTACAAAAAATAAGATAACCATTTACTATATTGGTGAAGAGTTTCATCCTGCGCTTGTCGGGAGAGGCGAGGAGAAAGGTATTATTTCTCTTATCAAGCGAAACGAGTTGTTTAATATCGTGTTTGTTAAAATTACCGTAGATAAAAAGAGACGGTGTATAGTAGGCAAATCAGAAGTTATTTTTGATACGAGGAAGCAATGCGAATTATAATCCATCGCGGCACTCATCAGATTGGTGGCACGTGCGTTGAGCTTCGATCAGGCAAGACCCGTATTATTCTTGATTACGGCATGCCGCTTGCCGCCTCCGATGGCAAAGAGGTTAATGAATCGTCTCTGCAAGACAGGACAGCCGCCGAACTCATTAAAGATCGCGTCTTGTTCGATATCCCCGGGCTATACAAGGGCCAAGAGCCGCAAGTTAACGGCATCTTAATCTCCCATTCTCATAAAGACCATTATGGCCTGCTTAGCTACCTGCATCCCGATATCCCTGTATATGTCAGTGAGGGTGTCCTTAAGCTGATCCATGTGCTCAATGTTTTTACTCACAAGCGAAGCCATGTCAGCATTTCAAAGTCTTGCATCGTCAAACACAAGGCGAGTTTTGATATTGGTAACTTTCGCGTAACGCCCTATTTGGTTGACCATTCCGGGTTTGATGCCATGTCTTTTCTGATCGAAGAGAAGCCAACAGGCAAGCGGTTGTTCTATTCAGGCGACTTCCGGGCCAGCGGATGGAAGCGGGCGCTATTTGACCGGTTTATTAAGGAAAAGCGTAAAGGGTCAAAGCGTAAAGGGTCAGGTCTATTTTATTGACATGCGACATTCAAATTGATATAGTTAAAATATGGCGCGTCCGTTACGAATAGAATTCCCTGGAGCCGTATATCATATTACGAGTAGGGGGAATGAGAGAAAAGAAATCTTTAGGGGAGATTATGACCGTGAGGATTTCTTAAATATCCTTCAGCGCATCGTTAGCCGCTACAATTGGCTTTGCCATGCCTACTGCCTGATGGGTAATCATTACCATCTTCTTATCGAAACGCTCGATGGAAATCTTTCTATCGGTATGAGGCAATTAAATGGCGTCTATACACAGAGATTCAATAAGCGCCAGGGAAGAATCGGACATCTGTTTCAGGGGCGATACAAGGCTGTTGTGTTACAAAAAGACAGCCACCTTTTGGAGGCGTGCCGCTATGTGGTACTCAATCCGGTACGGGCAAGGATAGTAGAGAGCCCTGAACAATGGATATGGAGTAGCTATAGAGCGACGGCAGGTTGGAAAAAGCCTCATTCGTGTCTTGAGACGAATTGGATTCTAAAGCAGTTTGCTCCTGAAAGGAAAGCGGCGGAAATTGCTTACAGGAAATTTGTGAGGGAAGGTATCAGAGCCGAGTCACTATGGAAGAGGGTAAGAGCACAAAGCGTTCTTGGCGAAGATACTTTTATGGAAAGTCTTGTAGGCTATATAAAAGGAAAGAGAGAAATTCCTGAGATATCTAAGAGCCAACGGTTTATAAATAGGCCGTCCTTAAAGGATATTTTTACTGCTGACATACTTAGAGACAAACGAAAGAGAAATGAGAAGATCCTTGAAGCGGTAGATGGTTCTGGATATACTCAAAGGGAAGTGGCCGACTATTTGGAACTGCATTTTACTTCTGTCAGCAGAATCGTGAGGGAAATAGAGCGTATGCTTATAAAATAGACCTGACCCCATACTGAGACCCCATAC
This sequence comes from Candidatus Omnitrophota bacterium, assembly GCA_038068755.1. Taxonomy (GTDB): domain Bacteria; phylum Omnitrophota; class Gorgyraeia; order Velamenicoccales; family Velamenicoccaceae; genus Phelpsiimicrobium. The sequence goes on along the minus strand of JBBTLH010000004.1, from coordinate 230 downwards.
TGACCCATACTGTGTGACCCCATACTGTGGACCCCATACTCTCATACTCTCAAAAAACAATAATACGGCCGCGGCCTTATTTATGGATCGCCCTATACAATTCACTATACAATACCTATACGATATGGTAAACTTGTACTATGCTTAAAGCCCAATATCGGATAACGCCATACCTTTTAAAACTGTTTGAGCAGATTGCTGACACGGGTGCGCTTGTCAGAAGCTCGCGG
>JBBTLH010000003.1:0-16000 GCA_038068755.1 Candidatus Omnitrophota bacterium | reverse complement strand
CTTCGCCCCCACACCCCACCACCGACTAAAGTCGGTGGTTTAGGTAAGTAATTAACCCTCTATTTTGTCAAACATGGCCTTAGGCACACCGCACACAGGGCAAACCCAATCATCGGGTATATCTTCAAACGATGTCCCCGGCTTTATCCCCTGGTCAGGGTCTCCGATCGACGGGTCATAAATATACGGGCACGCCCTGCACTGATATTTATCCATGACTTCCTTTCGTAAAAAATTAACAATTATTTATCGAGGTCCGACCTTGATATATCTATTGACATATTTCAAATAAAAACGCCCCGCTTTTAACGGGGCGTCGTAACTTCACTTAATCTATATAACCGGAATTTTGGGGTCTTTCATCTATCATCAGCTGATCTTTCGCCTGCGTTAATCCGCCACAAAGCTTTAGCGGGATTACCCGCCATTGAATCGTCGGCGGGTTAATTCAGACAACGGACTTACGAGCACTTCGTTCCGTAAGTCCGGTCTTCATTAACATTTGGTATATCCACAAGCCGAACACTTCACGCACCCCTCTTCATGCCTTAGGGCGCCGCCGCAATCAGGGCAGACGCCTACGATAGAGCCGGTGATATCGTTTATAGAGCCTGTGATATGACTTTCCAGTTGTTCCTCGCTTTTTGCGACCTGGGTAAAGACGCGCTCGGGCGATACAGAGACGTTGGCCTCCACTTTAGGATTAAGGAGCCTTCTTTCAATGACGCGCGCGATAGCATCAGCGCAGGAAAATATCCTACAACCCTTTTCCCATGAAGGAGAGGGGCAACGTATTGACCTTAACTGTTCAATAATGACTTTGACATCCACGCCTGAACGAAAAGCCAGAGAAGCAAGCCTGCCTATGGCTTCAAGCTGCGATGCTGCGCAGCCGCCTGCCTTGCCCATCTGCGTAAAAACTTCAAAGGGCCTGTTATCCTGATCCGTATTGATGGTGACGTAAAGGTTGCCACAGCCTGTTGATACCTTTGTAGTCGTACCCATGACTACTTCAGGCCTTGGCCGTGGCGCGATCCTGCCTGTTTCAGGAGACGCCGGAGCTGCCTGTTTGGCGGTGTCTTTGGAACCGACGTTTAAGACCTGTTCATCACGGCTTTTGTCGCGGTAAATAGTCACGCCTTTACACCCTAATTCATAAGCGAGCATATAGACTTCGCGCACATCCTCAATGCCAGCGTCCTGATGGAAATTGACTGTCTTTGAAACGGCGTTGTCTGTGTATTTCTGAAAAATAGCCTGCATCTTGATATGCCATTCAGGCGTGATATCGTGCGCCGTAACAAAGGCGCGCCTGATGTCAGAGGGTATCTCTTCCATGTCGTGAACAGAGCCCTTTTCCGCTATCTTTTCCATAAGCTTCCTTGAATAAAGCCCTCGCGCTTCCATTACCTCTTTAAATGCCGACTCTATTTCAATCATCTTGTCATTATCAAGAACATTCGCCCTGTAATAAGATATCGCGAACATAGGCTCAATACCAGAAGAGCATGGCCCTGCGATAATGCTGATAGTGCCCGTAGGCGCTATGGTCGTTAATGTCGCGTTCCTTAATTTAAACCCGCTTTCTTTATCGTAAATGCTGCCTTTAAACGCCGGGAATGTGCCGCGCGACGCGGCAAGCTCCATAGATTCTTTTCTGGCTTGGGTCTGCACAAAAGACATGACCTTCCCGGCCAATTGGAGAGCTTCTTCTGAATCATAAGGTATCATCATCTTAGCCAACGCGCTCGCCCATCCCATGACGCCTAAACCTACTTTGCGCGTCTTCTTGGTCATCTCATCTATCTCAGGCAACGGATACTTATTGACCTCAATGACATTGTCCAAAAAGTGGACAGCCAGGCGCACAACCTCTTTTAACCTGTCCCAGTCTAACTCGTAATGGTCGCCTGCATCCTGGAGCAGGGCAAAAAGGTTGACAGAACCGAGGTTGCAGGACTCATAAGGCAAAAGTGGTTGTTCGCCGCAATTTGATATAGATATACCGTTGGCAATAAAAGAATGCGTTGAGATTTCCGTCAAATCATAAACCTCTGTTTCGCCAAAAGGTTCAATACTTTTTATATCTTCTTCAAACGAAACACGGTAATACTCATGGGACAATAATTTTTCAATTTTCAAAGAATGCTTGTTGCACAAGAAACAGATTTTTTCCAAAAATAAACAAACCGCGTCCCTGGAAATAGACAACTCAAAAAGCTTGCCGTCGAGCTTATAGCTTCTTTTTTCTCCATCTTTGGTTGTATAGTCAAAACCTTGTCTTTCAGGCCTTGATCTATCGTATATTTTTGATTTTATGCCTAAATTTAAGAGCAGCAACTGAACGCCGTTGAGCAACTTTAAAGATTTAGAGGTCAATCTAACATAAGAATTGCTATCTTTTATGTACCCTATTGTACCGTCTGCGCTAAACAATCCCTGTAAGAAACCTATGACTGCCTCTTCTGGCGCCGTAAATACTCCGGACGGCACTTCTTTGTCGGCACTATTCACCGCCTTGACGCCCAAATTCTTAAAAAACTCAACGAAATATTTGCTGTGATATGAAAGATGGTATACGTTATTTTCCCTCAAGACCTCTTTAATATCACGGCCATAAAAATCATTTATTACGGGTTTAAGATAATTCAGGACTTCCTTATCATCCTGACTAAAAGTAAAACCTACGCGGCGGTTTTTGTCCTTATCTCGCAACCAACCGTCTCCCACCAACCAGCCCAACACCTGGCCTAATTCTTTACTCCATACCTGCGGCAGATTAAGTTTATAAACAACGCCGTTATCCCCTTTGCATTCGTTATTGATTTTAAAAGGCAGGGCCTTGTTTTCGTTAAATTTCCCGCCAGCCGGTTGAATAAGTATTTTATGCACGCGGGCTTTCATGTCCTTCATTTCCACCCATCCACCGGTCGTCATAATTTTATGGTCGGCAGTAGCGATTAATTCAAAACCGGATTCGGTGATGAGTTTAAAAACAGGTTTTATGCCGGTTTTAAAGGCCGCGGAGATGCTCCCTAAAGAAACCCCAAGCTTGGTTTTCGTCGCGATGCCGCCTTGCTCACTTCCACCACCATAAAGGATATCCAGAACCCTGTCATCCGTAAAAATATTCAGTCCTCCTTTGCCGTAACGCTCGGCTATATCTCTCATCATCATCAAACCGTTTTCAGTTGACACAAAAGTATCTCCCACAACGCATGGGTTAGTGCTTTCTATCTTACCTAATAATGGGGTGGGATTATTATTGTTGATCCTGTCTATAAATATAATGCCGGGTTCGCCGTTCTTATGCGCCATCTTGACCATGAGGTCAAAAACCATCTTGGCGCTCAGTTTTTTTACGGCTGTTTTCGTGTTGGGATTAATAAGCTCATATTCCTCGTCTTTTAAGGCCTTGCGCATGAATTCTTCTGTCACGGCAACGGAGATATTGAAGTTATTTATCTCCTTGTCGTTCTCTTTGCAGGAGATAAAATCCAGGATATCCGGATGATCCACGCGCAGGATGCCCATGTTGGCCCCGCGGCGCGTTCCGCCCTGTTTGACCGCTTGTGTCGCCGCGTCAAAGACCTTCATGAACGAAATTGGGCCTGACGCGATGCCGCCTGTTGAGCGCACTGTGCTGGATCTGGGCCGCAGGCGCGAAAAAGAAAATCCCGTGCCGCCGCCTGATTTATGGATAAGCGCCGTTGCCTTAATACTGTCAAAGATGCTGTCCATGGAATCTTCTATAGGTAAGACAAAACAGGCTGATAACTGCGAAAGGTCGCGTCCGGCATTCATAAGCGTAGGAGAATTAGGCATGAATTCAAGGCCGGACATCATATCAAAAAAATATTTTTCGAGCTTGGCTATCTCTTCTTCCGGCTTCTTGAAGATCCTATCAGCTTCTGCTATGCACTTTGCCACGCGGCCGAACATTTCATGCGGCGTTTCAATGACTTTGCCGTTTTCGTCTTTCTTCAGGTAGCGTTTTTCAAGGACTCGGAGGGAATTTTCGGAAAGCTTTAACGCCATTGCAATGCTCCTTTCTGCGCGGGAAAACTACAATATATTGATATTTTTTGAGGCTAAACCACTACCTCTTGATGTTCTACATGAAATTCATCCCAATAAGATTTTTGCCTTTTTAATGACAAAGATGACTCTTGGGTAGGATCTATCCTTTGTTTGGTTTAGAGCCGTGATTCGCTCTCTTGGAACGCCAGTTCAACTTGCCTAATCTTTTTCTTCTGCCTTTTCCCATTATTCTATCCTCTTGTAACGTACAAATTTTTTACGTGCCTACATTCTACTACTCAAATATATTTTGTAAAGTTTTTATTTAAAAAATATTGTCTGTCTGACATGGGGACTTGCGTGGCAACAAATGGCTTTGTTGCGTATTGGCGTTGGTTCTGCTATCCTGTATTTATGCCCCCGAAAAAACTCATCCTATCCGCTATCCTCCTCAAAGGTTTTTCCGCAGTCATCGCGCAGACCCTGCTTATCAGGGAACTTTTAGTAATTTTTTACGGCAATGAACTAACATTCTCTGTAATATTATGCATCTGGCTCATCGCGGGAGCTATTGGCAGCGGTCTATTGGCAGGCTTATTCAATAAAGCAAAAGACCCTCTGCGGCCTTTCTGCCTTTTTCAGATCCTCTTAGCTTTATGGCTGCCTTGCGCTATTATTATCATCAGGACGTCTAAGACATTTTTAGGCGTTCCGTCCGGAGAAATCTTAAATATAGCGCAGATCGCCCTGATCGCGCTCGTGAGCCTCTCAATGCTTGCGCTTTCTGACGGAGCTTTATTTACTCTTGGTTTCAGGCTCATCCCGTCGGTCGCCAAGATATATCTTTTAGAATCGCTTGGCGTGATAATAGGCGGCATCATGTTCACCTTTGTATTTCTCGTCTTTCTGAACTCCTTTCAAATAGCGCTTCTCGTTTCAAACCTGAACCTTTTAGCCTGCTCACTTCTTCTGCTTAAAGACAAGAACCGCTTGTTTAAAATAGGCTCAGGCCTTCTTTTTCTTATATTACTCAACCTGTACGCGCGCTCCGGACAACTTCAGGAGATAACGCTCAAAGAAGAGTGGAAAAACAGGCCCATCGTAGCTTACGAAAACTCTCGTTTCGGCAACATCGTCGCATTAAAAGAAAAGAACCAATTCACTATTTTTTCCAACGGTTTGCCTGCCGTAAGCCTGCCTTCGCCTGAAGTGTATTTTACCGAGGACTTCGTGCACATCCCTATGCTCGCCAAACCCGGCGTTAAAAAAGTCTTGTTTGCCGGGACCGCCGTAGGCGGCCTCATCAGGGAAGCTCTCAAATATCCTCTTGAAAGAATAGTCTACGTTGAGCTGGACCCGGCCTTTATCAAGATCATACGCCTCGTAGCAGACCCGTTAACAACAGCTGAGCTAAAAGACCCGCGCGTTGACATCCAACTAACGGATGCGCGCAACTACATAAAGACCACGCGCGAAAAATTTGACGCGGTCTTCATAAATACCGGACTACCCACCTCGCTTTCAGTCAACCGCTATTACACAAAAGAATTTTTTAAAGAGGCGCGCTCTTCCTTAAACAGAGGAGGCATCGCGGTATTTAAAACGTGGGGGTCGCTCTCCTACTTAAGCAAAGAGACCAAAAAGATCAATGCCTCATTGCTTGCGACTTTACTAAGCGAATTCAAATACTGCGGCGTAATACCAGGAGACAGCTTCAATCTTTTTATCGCATCCGACGAAAAAATAAACCTAAACCCCACCGCCTTGAGCGCTAATTTAAAAAAGCAAGGTCTAAAAACTTTTCTTATCAATCCTGAATACCTCAGCTTAAGGCTGCAGGCGCCTTACCGCGAATGGTTTTATGATAACTTAAAAGGCCCGCTAAAAAGCGCTTCCATCAACAGGGACTTGAGGCCTATTGGGCTTTATGAGGGCTTGGGCCTTTACTATTCGCAATTTTCAAAAAAAATACCGAAAATATTCAGCGGCTTTGAAAATGTCAGGCCGGGTTACATTGCTTTGGACTTAGTCTTTTTCTTGCTCATCTGGAGGCTCTTCATAATTAAAAACAAGATGAAACTTCTGGCCCTGGACTTTACGATTATTAGCACGGGTTTCTTTGCTATGGCTTTACAGACGACAGTCCTTTTCCTTTTTCAATCCCTCCTGGGTTTCCTCTTTGCGTGGCTGGCGATCTTGACTACGAGTTTTATGGTGGGGGCTTCTTTGGGAGCGTTTATCGCTTATAAAAAATTAAAGACCATCAGTGAATACAAAAAATTAGGTTTGATTGAAATACTCCTGCCGCTCTCAAGCGCTGCCGCGCTCTTAGCCACAGCCTACCTCTATGCGAACGGACACGCAGTCCAAACCCACATCAAATGGCTTTTTTCTCTTATCAGCGTGGCAACAGGAATACTAGTGGGTATTGAGCTGCCTGTCATTTTCAGCCTTTCAGGCAATACATCCCAAAGATCAGCTGGCAGATTATATAGCCTGGACTTGGCAGGGGCTTGTCTTGGCGTGTTATTGACGCCGCTCATATTAATACCAAGCTGCGGCATCATACCAACAACACTTATCTTATTCCTTTTGAAATTGGGTAACGGCTGGAATATCTTGTCGATCAGGCCTCAATATGACTGATCTTCAACAACAGGGCTAGACTGCTTCAACAGATCCTCTGGGTCCAATACGCCTCCTGAGACGATGATCTTGACCGCCTCTTCAACGCTCATGTCTAAAAATATCAGGTCTTCACGCGGAACAAGGATAAGAAAACCGGTAATAGGATTAGGCACAGAGGGTACCAGGACATTCATCAAATCTTTCCCCGTCTTGGACCTTATGCTTTCAGCGGACTCGTTAGTGATAAAACAGATACTGTAGCTACCTTTGCTCGGAAACTGGGTGAGCGCCACCTTCTGAAATCGGCCCTGCAACTTCTGGCCGAACAGGAAGTGCGTGATCTGTTTGGCCGCCGGGTAGATCTTTTTAACGATAGGAAATTTAAACCATAAGCTTTCCATATACAGAAGGAATTTCCTGCCGATAAAGTTAGTCGCAAAAAAACCGGTGAAAAAGATTATGGCGGCAAAAACGAGAAGCCCAAGGCCCGGTATCTTGTAGCCGAACAAAGCAATGGTCAAACGGCTGATATAACGGCCCAGGATATTGTCAAAAAAAGTAAAGAGCGAAATAAAAAGATAGACCGTAATAAGAATAGGCAGGACTATAAGCAGGCCTGTAATAAAATATCTTTTTTTCTTTATTTCTTTCTTCATATTCTGCCTCTCTCTTTTTTTATTATTCTTTTGCGATAGCCACCATAATAAGCCCAACAAGTATCAAAAACGGCCCCAAACAACCTTTGACGATCTGTTTTAATTCTGGGAAGAACTGGACTGTCAGATATGCCCCCAACAGTATCACAACTACCCCTAAGAGCATCTTAAAAATAGACTTAAACTTCATGATCAACCTCCGTTTTAATCTCTTCCTTAGGCCTTGCCTTCCACCTCTTGTGTATCCACCCCCACTCATGCGGGTATTTGCGGATATAAGCTTCAATCAACACAGTAAGCTTTGTAATAGCATCAAGCATCCTTTCTTCCCTGGAGCCGTTCTCTGCGACGTCTAACCCCGGTTCTATGACTATCTTGTGCCTGGCGCCTTTGACGCGATAAATAAACATAGGCACCAGCGGCGCGCCTGTCCTCATGGAAAAAACTATAGGCCCTGTTGCTGTCGCGGCCTTTGTCCCAAAAAAATCCACAAATAGGCCGCCTGTGCCGAAATTCTGGTCCAGCTGGGCAAAGACGACCTCATTATCTCGAAGAGCTTTGAGGCTTTTGTTTACGCACTCAGGCCTTGGCTGAGTATAAATGGAACCGACGCGCATACGGTCGCGCTTCCCTTCAAAAAACTTATCAAGCTTTGCATCCCTCATATGCCTAAGAATGGTATGGACCTTATAGCCCTCTAGAGCGAGCCGCGATAAAAGAAGAGGAAAACTTCCGAAGTGGGCGCTTACAGCAACGACCCCCTTGCCTTTGGCTAAGGCTCGGTCAAGATGCTCCAACCCCTGGATCTCAACGAACTTCCTTATCCTTTCCGGATAGCGCATGAACATGAAAAATTCCACAGCTGTGCCGGCCATGGCGTTAAAACACTTTCGGGCTATTCTTTCAACCTCCTGGCTGGATTTTTCTTTTCCGAAAGCCCTGGTCAGGCTCTCAATAGCAATAGAACGATGCCTACGCGCAAAACAATAACCCAGATAGCCTATTGAATTGGCGAAACCATACAAAAAAGGTAAAGGCATTACCAGCGCGCCGAAATCACAGATGGCTATGCCTACGCGGCCCAACCCATAACTTAAAGCCCGAAAAAGATCTTTCCTGGTCACGATAACTTATAACCTGTCTTCCTTAAGAAATCTTTACGCCAGCTTATATCCGACGCATCTTCAATACCTTTGGGTTTAGAGCCGTCTACTACGCCGATGATGCCGCGCCCAAGCTCTGTTTCAATTACCACCACTTCAAGAGGATTTGCTGTAGCGCAAAAGATAGAACACACCTCAGGCACGCCCTTTATGGCGTTAAGGACATTTATGGGATAAGCACCGTCTAAAATGACAAAAAAGGAGTGGCCGCAGGCGACTTTAAGCGCATTGTCGGCGGCTATTTTCTTTAAGCCCTCATCCGTGCCTTCAACCCTGACCTTGCAGGCCCCCGAAGCCTCGCAAAAAGCTACGGCGAATTTTATATTGGGGACGCCTGACACCAGCGCCTCATAGATATCTTCCAGCGTCTTAATAAAATGAGCCTGCCCGATGATAATATTAGCGTTCTCAGGTTTATTGATCTTGACGACATGAATCTCGTGGCTCATCGCTACTCCTTGCCCGGCGCTTCCTTCATCTTCATCTTCGTTTTATCCATCAATCTGGCGGCTGAACTGGAGTAAAGCTTCCTACCGTTAGATTCAGCCTCTATCACCGCCTCAAAACTAGCAATCGCGCTCTCGTATTCTTTTCTTCCATACTCTTCAACGCCTTTTAAGAACAGTTCCTTCATATTTTTTTGTTCCTGCTTCTTTTCCTGTTTTTGGGCCTTTACTTCATTTTTTTCCTGCCTGGCCTCTTCTTTCGCAACCTTCTTCTCCCCGGCTAAAGCCTTTTTCTCTTCCTGCCTGAGCTCGCGGGCCTGTTTCTTTTGATCTATCTTTTCCTGCCTTGCCCTCTGCCGCTCCTCTCGCGCCGTAGGCGCTGATGCAGTCTGGACCTTTTCCTCTCTTGCCTTGCGCCGCTCCTGGTTTATCTCTGAACGCTTTTTTAACATCTCTTGCTTATCCAGTTCTTTCAACTTTTTTTCTTTTATCTTTTCTTCTTTGATCCGGGCCTTGTCTTCCTTTCCGGTATTTTTATTCTCTACTTTTCTCTCGCGTGACAATTGCCTGGCGATCATGATCTCGCAACGCTCTTTATAAAAAGATGCAAAATCATCAATAGGCTTTGCCGAAAGGATCTGATTGAAAACATCTATCGCGGCCTTATAATCGCGTTTCAGATAAAGGTTCTTGCCTTCCTCATAAAGCCTGCGTATCTCATCAGACTTACTTTCGCGCGCATCCTTTACCTGCTCATTCTCTGCCGCTGCCTTTGCCTTTTGAAGATATTCTGTTGCTTCGCTATTCTGCGGATCAAGCGAAAGCGTATTCTCAAACGCCCGTACGGCTTTCTTATATAAGCCGCGGTTGTAGAACTTGACGCCGTTCTGGTAGTGCACCTCAACTACCACGGGGTCTATAGCCGCTCTGGCGCCAAAAGCGCCCAAACAAAAAAACACCATGATAGAAAAAATAATTTTCCGATTAAGCGTTCTCATATCTGCTCATCTCCTTAATGTTGCTGTAAGTTTTTATTCCCTATGGTAATACAGACTTGCACCATTCAGCCAGCTTTTCCGCATGGTCAGCCAAAAATATGGCTTCGTTACGCGTGATAGGCCTGTCTTCATCCTCAACTATCTTCTTTAAATTCAGTATGGCGTGGATATGATAAACGTTCTCATCCGTATCCGCGCGCTTGACGTTGGCTAAGATCAGCCGGGCGATGTTCTCATGTTTAGGCGAAGCGCTCTTGATGTTATAAAAATATATCAGAAGAGTATCACAATAATAGAGGCTGGCATTGATCGCGTTAAGGCCGGCTGAATTCCAGCGGCTCGCCCTTAAAGACTCTTTCATGGTAGCATAATAACCATCCGCCCTATTAAGATAGATCGGATATTCCGCGAGGTCAGAAGGGACGCCCGGCTGATCAGAAGCGAGCCGCTCTTTCATTATCTTCCACTTTTGGGCCTCTTTCTTTATCTTTTCGGTGCGCCTGGAGATCTTAGCCTGGGCCAGATAATCTTCCCTTTCTTCTCCTAAAAGCTCCTCCTGCTCTTTGAGCTGCCTTTCTTTTTTCCTGATAAGTTCATCCCGGGATGCCTTGCGCTCAGCCTTATTCTCAAGAAAACGCTCTACGCCTTCCTGCTCTTTAATGTCGGCTTTTATGTAGGCGACCTCTTTCTCTAAGTCGCCGATATGTATTGCCTTCTCTTCGCCGGGCGAAAGGCGCACCTTCTTGGCCTCCTGCGTACCCGAAAGGACATCCTGGCATAACTTTGCGTAATACTTGGCGAATTTATCATCGGGCCTTTTAGCAAGCACAGTCTTAAATACCTCAAGGGCCCGGCGGTATTCTCCTTTTTCATAATAGGACTTACCTAGAAAATACAGGTCAAATTCTTTTTTATCAGTTGCCTGGCTATCAACAGCCTTGTAAAGGTCCTGCCGGCCTTCCTCTAATATCCTGATACACTTCTCTATATACTGCCCGACGTCCTTGTAATACGGGTCAACCACGCCTACAGACTGAAATTCAGCCATGGCTGCATCGTAGCGGCCGGCCTCAAAATTCACGACACCGCGGTAATAACGCAGCGACAATTCTTTCTGCTGGTCCTGCGAAATAGCCGCGTAAGCAGGCGAAGCGATGTAAAAAACGCAGAAAAGACAAACAAGAAATATTGACCTATTCGACTTAGACTTCGGACGCCGCCATAAGATTAACATCAAAAGCGCGGCATACAGGCTGCAGGCCACGCTAAAAATATCTCCGACCCCGGTATAAAAACTCTTACGGCCTGTTTTAAAGATGACACCCGATGTAGAACCCGTGACGAACGTTTCTTTGCCTTTATCATCTCTGACACTGGCTTCGATGCGGCCCACGTCATCAATGATACATGAAATTCCCGTATTGGCCGCGCGAACGACATAAACCCTGTTTTCAACGGCCCGCAGGACAGATGCCTGCATATGCTGATAAGGGCTTGACGTATCGCCGAACCATGCGTCATTGGTCATGTTGACTAAGAAATCCGCGCCGCGCCTGACAAAACCCGATGCCAGGTCGCTTAAAATATCTTCAAAGCAGATGAGCGTCGCGAATTTTAAAACAGGCCCGTTGGCGCTGGCTATTGAAAAGATCTTAAAACTTTTCCCGGGTGTAAAATCTTCAATGGGCAGTATGCGCACAATAAAAGGCACAAAAGAACGCGCCGGGATATATTCACCGAAAGGAACCAGGTGTATCTTGTCATAAATCTCCAGGACCTCACCCTTGGTTGAGAATAACAGAGTGCTGTTATAATAATGCAGGTCTTTTAGCCTTATGGAACCGACCAAGAGTGGCACGCCTGCCTGGGAGGCAAACTGTCTTAAGGGCGCGTCGTTATCCCCGAGCTCAAGATAATACGGAAAAGAAGTCTCGGGCCAGACTACGAGATCAGGCTCTGCTTTTAAATGGGCGATCTCTGTAAGCAACTTGTATTTTTTAAAAATGTTCGGCCTAAAACTCTCCACCCACTTTATCTCCTGCGGGATATTCCCCTGGACCACCGCCACTTTCAGCGAATAAGATCTCTGTGGGTTTTGGTATATGCGATAAGCGCCGTAAGCGAACCAGACAAAAACGATCAAAATAGGGATAAATATCTTGCATGAACGCAAAGGCTTTTTCTGCCAAAACCCTATTGATGCCTCAAACAAAAAAACATTGACGAAGACGACTATAAAAGAAACACCGTAAGCGCCGAAGATGTCCGCGGCCTGGATGGCTGCGATATTATATGATTGCGAATACCCTAACAGCCCCCATGGAAAACCCGTTAAAAACATGCCCCTGGCAAATTCTAAAAGCACCCATAAGGAAGGCGCGAAAAATAACCTCTGCCAAAAACTCATTCTATCACGGGTGTAGCTGTACGCCGCGCCGAACAACGCGATATATAAAGCCAGATAAGCCGCGACGATAAACATCCCCGGCACAGTCACGTTGATAAGCCAAAATACCAGGGACACATTGAATAAAAAACCGCATAAAAAAGAAAGCAAAAAAGCTTTTGATGATTTTTGGCCGCGGAGGGCAAAAAACAAGGGTATAAAAGCAACCCATGCAAGCAGCCATAATGGAAATTTAGGAAAAGACAGGCGCAGCAATATACTGCTCAATACAGACAGGATGTAAGGATTAAAAAATAATTTTCTAAACGCCATATGCGCTCGCTCACTCATTGCCCGCAGCACTTCTTGTATTTCTTATTGCTGCCGCATGGGCATGGGTCATTCCTGCCGACCTTAGGGCCTTCATTCCTCACAGGCACAGCCTTTTCGTGCACAACAACTCCATCCTGCTGGCCTTCTCCGGAATCTTCTTGCTCCATCTGCATCTGCTGTTTAGCTTCCATGGAAAGCCCGGTAAACTCCTTATGCTCCATCTTTTTAGGCAAAGAACTAAAAACGCCCTTAAATTCTTTCTCTTCAACAAGCTGCATCCTGAAGACAAGTTCAACGATCTCATCCTTGATGCGCCCCATCATCTCAACAAACATATTATAAGCCTCGCGCTTATATTCTATCAAGGGGTCCTTTGCGGCGTAAGCGCGCAAGCCTATTCCTTCTTTTAAATAATCCATGCTATATAGGTGGTCCTTCCAGCGGCTATCTATCACGTGTAACATGACCATGCGCTCAAGGCTATGCATACGCTCGCGGCCTATATTGGCTTCTTTGTCGTCAAAATAAGCCTTTGCGCGGGCTTTAAGCTCTTCTTTAATAGGCTCTATCGGCTCATTGATCAACTTATCTTTTTCAATGGTGAAAATTGGGCCGAATTTCTGTTTCAGCCATCCTTCCATACCCAGCCAGTTCCAATCTTCGGGCAGCGCCTCTTTAGAAAAATACGTATCAACAGCCGAAGCCACGACTTCATCCACCATATCAAAGATGATGGCTTTAAGGTCTTCACCCTCAAGGACAGAGCGGCGTTCGGTGTAAATCACTTCTCTCTGCTTATTCATGACGTCATCATATTCCAACAGGTGCTTGCGGATATCAAAGTTATACGACTCCACCCTTTTCTGAGCCGTTTCAATGGATCGCGTGACCCACGGGTGCTCAATGACAGTGCCTTCTTCCAATCCCAGCTTTTCCATTATACCTACGAGCTTGTCCGACCCGAACAGGCGCATCAGGTCATCTGCCAAAGAAACGTAAAACCTTGATGAACCCGGGTCTCCCTGCCTGCCTGAGCGGCCGCGAAGCTGATTGTCTATCCTGCGGGCTTCGTGGCGCTCTGTGCCAATAACATGCAACCCTCCGGCGAGAACGACCTTATCATGTTCTTTTTTTGCCTCATGCTTTAGTTCTTCATGGATCTTTTTGTATTCCTCTTTATATTCCGGAGCTTTCGGATCTATTTTTTTCGCGATGAGAATGGATTTTGCCATGAATTCTGGATTGCCGCCCAAGAGGATGTCCGTTCCACGGCCCGCCATGTTGGTCGCGATGGTCACGGCTTTATAACGTCCTGCCTGCGCTACAATGGTCGCTTCCATCTCATGGTATTTCGCGTTCAAAACGCTATGCGCTATGCCGATGCGTTTAAGCATACCGCTTAACATCTCGGACTTTTCAATGGAGATGGTGCCGACCAAAACAGGCCTGCCTTTTTCACAAGAAGTCTTTATGTCATCTACCACGGCGTTGAATTTTTCTTTAGCGGATTTAAAGACCGAGTCGGTAAAATTAGTGCGCGATAAAGGCCTGTTCGTAGGTATAACAACAACGTCTAAGTTATATATCTGCTTAAATTCGTTTGCCTCAGTAAAGGCTGTGCCGGTCATGCCTGCCAACTTATCGTAGATGCGGAAATAATTCTGCAAGGTGATAGTAGCCAGCGTCTGGTTCTCGCTTTCAATACGCAGGTTCTCTTTGGCCTCTATGGCCTGGTGCATGCCGTCAGACCACCTGCGTCCGGGCATAAGACGGCCTGTGAATTCATCTACTATAAGGACTTTGCCTTCCTTTACGACATAATCAACGTCGCGCTCAAAGAGGTCATGCGCCTTTATGGCCTGGATGATATGGTGCGCCCATTCTCCTGAAAGGTCGTCATAGATATTGGCAACGCCCAAAAGTTCCTCGCACTTTGCTATGCCCTCTTCCGTGAGGTTCACCGTATGGTTCTTCTCGTCCACTACTGCGTCAAATCCTATTGATAAGTCTTCGCCTTTATATTTTGCCTCTATTTCGTCTTTCTCTAAGATCATCCTGCGTTTTAACTTGGGGCAGATGCGATTTATCGTATAATACTTATCCACCTTGTCATCCGTTGGCCCTGAAATGATAAGCGGCGTGCGCGCCTCGTCCACCAAGATAGAATCCACTTCATCAACTATTGCATAGTGGAGGTCGCGCTGAACCATATGAAACCTATCCACGACCATGTTATCTCTTAAATAATCAAAGCCAAATTCATTGTTGGTGCCGTAGGTAATATCACAGCCATAAGCGAATTTCCTGGACTCAGGATCCATGTCGTTCTGAATAACTCCTACGGATAGCCCTAAAAATTCATAAATAGGGCCCATCCACTCCCTGTCCCTTTTGGCCAGGTAATCGTTGACTGTAACAACATGCACCCCTTTGCCCATAAGGGCATTGAGGTATACCGGCAGTGTGGCTACGAGCGTTTTTCCTTCGCCGGTCGCCATCTCAGCTATGTCTCCCCGATGCAACACTATGCCGCCGATAAGCTGGACATCAAAATGACGAAGGCCTATGGCCCTGACAGATGCCTCCCGCACAACCGCGAATACTTCAGGTAACACTTCGTCTAAAACCTCTAAGCAGATGCGCCTCTTCTCCTTTATATTCAGCTCCTCGTCGTCATAACCTAATTCTTTTAGACGGCTGCCTATGGCCTCTTTAAAAGCTTCGGTCTTCGCGCGCAGCGCGTCGTCGCTTAAGCTTTTTACCTGCGGCTCAAAGGCATTTATTGCGTCTATCAGCGGCTTCATCAGCCTTAAGGCGCGCTCATTCTGGGTACCTAAGATCTTTGAAAGTATAAAATTTATCATATGCTAGCTAATGTATAAATACCTGAAATAGTTCCTTGTTCGCAAACGCTCACAAGGACTGCGCTGGATGCGCCTTCGGCGCACATTAAGGTGCTTGTTTTGACATCCTCAAATATGCTTCTATGAAATCATCTATCTTGCCATCCAGGACCCCTGTAGAATCACCTGTCTCGTGGTCTGTGCGGTGGTCCTTGACCATATTGTAGGGGTGCAAGACGTAAGACCGTATCTGAGACCCCCACTCTATTCTCTGTTTCTTGTCGTATTCGCGCGATAACTTCTCTTCCTGCTGACGGCGCTTAGTCTCATAAAGCCGGGATTTTAAAATATTCATCGCCACTTGTTTGTTCTGGTGCTGAGACCGTTCGTTCTGGCACTGGACGACAATACCTGTCGGGATATGCGTAATACGCACGGCAGAATCCGTGGTATTAACATGCTGGCCGCCTTTGCCGCCTGCGCGAAAAAGATCCAGACATGCCCGCCGCGACCTGACCGCGATCGTT
>JBBTLH010000002.1:0-13690 GCA_038068755.1 Candidatus Omnitrophota bacterium | reverse complement strand
TCGTTTGTCGTTAATAAATTTCTGTCTGCCATATGTCCGTCGCTCTTGGTCATCATGGAGACCGAGATTTGGCCTAATCTGATACGTTTGAGCAAGCGCCGGGGTTGCCGCGTAGTTGTGGCTAATGGCAGAATATCCGACAATTCTTATGGCGGCTATCAGAAGATAAAATGCGTACTTGCGCCTATTTTAAATGATGTCGATCTCTTCTGCATGCAGACGGATGCGGCTGTAGACAGGATAACGGCGTTGGGCGTAAGCCGCGATAGGGTAAAAAAAACGGGGAATATAAAATTTGATATTTCATCTGGCGTTACAGAGTCTCCCGCAACAGCGCGATTAAAGGACCTTATCGGCGATTCTTTTCTTTTGATCGCAGGCAGCACGCACGAGAATGAAGAGGAAGTGTTGCTTGGTATCTATGCTTCACTGCGAAGAGATTTTAATAATTTAAGGCTGCTTATAGCGCCGCGTCATGTACAGAGGGTGGATAAGATCCGGCGGATGGTGAAACTGCAGGGATTAGAGGCGGCGTATTTTTCAACCCTAAAGAGTTTGGACTCAAGCGCGGTGGTGCTTCTGGATACTATAGGTGACCTTAACTCGCTGTACAAGCTCTGCGACATCGCTTTCGTCGGAGGAAGCCTTGTCAACAAAGGCGGCCACAACCCTATAGAACCTGCGTTATTCTCCAAGCCCATAATATTCGGTAAATACATGGGTAATTTTAAAGAGATCAGGGATATTTTCATCAGTGAAAAAGCTGCTCTGGAAGTGGATAGCGCCGGAGGCCTGGAATATGAATTACGGCGCCTGCTCTTCGATGAGGCAGAGCGAAAGGCGTTAGGCCAGAACGCGCGAGGGCTTCTGGATAAAAATAAGGGGGCAGCGCTCAGGACTTTTGCCGAGATCAGGAAGGTTGTAACGTGAATCCCGTTAGACCTTTCGGCATATCGTTTTTTGATGAGATGCGCTTATATAAATTAGGTTTTTTTGGTAGAGATACTCATGGGTGGGAGGTCTAACGGGATGAAGGGGTTAAAAATTTTCTACACGCAAAACAAGCTCACTTTGGTTTATATCGTTCTTTGGCCGTTATTGTTCCTCTTGTCCTGCGTTTTCGCCCTACTTCTTTTTACGCGGGCATTTTTCTACAGGATAGGCATTTTTAATGCCTACAGGCCTGGCCCTAAAGTTATTAGCATAGGGAATATCACCTTGGGTGGCACTGGTAAAACTCCTTTTGCGGCGTATCTGGCAAAGCGCCTAAGGTCAGAAGGCCATCGGGTGGCTATTCTACTTAGGGGATATAAAAGGCCTAAGCAAAATGACAGCATGGGTTCTTACGAATATCATGCCATGGGGGATGAGGCGAGTATGCTCAAAGCGGCTTGCGGCGAAGGCATTGATGTGTTTGCAGGTTCGGACCGCGTCCTTCGAGCCTTGCAACTGGAAAAGGAGAAGGCCGTTGATACGGTCATACTTGATGACGGCTTCCAGTATTTTAGATTAAAAAGAGACCTGGATATCGTCACCATAGACGCGAGCTCTCCTTTTGGCAACAAGTTCATTCTACCGTTGGGCCTTTTGCGCGAGCCGCTTAGTTCTTTAAAAAGGGCTGATTGTTTTTGTCTGACGCGCTGCGACGAAGCATCTGAATACATGATAGGGGAACTTAGATCTTTTTTGAACCGCTTAAATCCGGCAGCTCTTGTGTTAAAAGCATTTTATTGCCCCGCATCTTTATATGACTTGAAAAAAAACAAGAAGGAATCCGTTAATATCCTGAAAGGCAAAGATGTCTGTTTATTAGCAGGCATCGCGAATCCGTTTTCTTTTTTAAAGACCGTTAGGGATCTGGGCGCCGGCATTTGCTTAAAAGTATTTTTTGATGACCACCATCATTATAGCCCGGCTGAAGTCAGGGATGTGGCTTTTCAGTGCAGGAACGCGAAAATAAAAACGGTTTTGACTACTGAGAAAGACGCCGTGCGCTTGTCGGGATTTGTTTTAGAGCAAGACCTGGGCGTAGATTTTTTTGTTTTGAAAGTCGCGCTAAAGATCGTAGAAGGAGAAGAGGCGTTAAGTGGCAGATTGCATACTTTATATCATACTTAGGATTGTTGTCTTTTTTTTAAGGTTCTTGCCTATCGCGGCCTGGCTTGCTGTTGCCAGATATTTAGGGTGGGCCTATTATTATGTGGCAGGCAAAAAGAACAGAAGGGCCTACGCGAATTTAAAACTCGCTTTCGGCATTAAAGGGCAGCGCGCGCTGAAAAACATCTTAAAACAGATGCATCAGAGGTTTGCCCAGAATCTTATGGAGGCGCTCTATCTGCCTTATGTTGATGAGGGCTACGTCAGGAAATACATCAGCATCCCGGATAAGCCGGTTGTTGAAGAGGCTTTGTTATCCGGCCGCGGCATAATCTTTTTAGGCTCCCACGCAGGAAGCTGGGAGTTGTCAAATATCGCGTGTGCTATGTTATTTTCTGATAAAAGCTCATACGCGATGTTAGTTCAACCGCAGGCTCGCCACAAGAGGTTAGATGCCTTCTTAAATACTTTGAGGGAATCCAAGAAATGCCATGCGATCAGGGTGGATGAATTAAAAAAAATGGTTGAGCATTTGACCGGCAACAATATGCTGGGCGTCGTGGCTGACCACGGAGGTAGAGAAGGCATACCGATAGAATTTTTTGGAAAGCAGGCCATGACGCCTGTGGGGAGTGTTCGGCTTGCCCGGAAACTGGGTTCTAAAATAGTTCTCGCTTTTATGCGCAGGACCAGCGGGCCGTACCACGAGATGTATTTTAAGCCTTATGAATTGGTAAGTACGGCTGATGCATCGGGAGACTTGCAAACAAACCTGACTAATATAAATAAGGCTTTTGAGCATTGGATAACACGCTACCCCGAAGAGTATCTGTGGTTTTATAAGAGGTGGAAGTATTCGCCTCAGAAGAATATTCTCGTCCTTAGCGATGGGAAAATTGGGCATATTAAACAATCCCTGGCCGTAGTAGACATGGTCAGGAGCGCTGGCTTTCAGGTCAAGAGCGACGTCGTTGTTCTTGAATATCTGCGCCGCCGTTTTAACCACGCGCTTTCGCTTATCGGCCTGTTGTTCGGAGCCAGAGCGGCTCATGTCTGCCTACCCTTTTTCTTTAAAAAAGAGATGCTCCGGAACATGGCGCATCACTGTTACGATATGGTAGTTTCCGCGGGGTCTTTGACTGCTGTCGTCAATCTGGCTATTGGCATTCAAGATGACGCGAAGTCTGTGGCAGTCATGAGGCCTGGTATATTGCCTGTGGAGCGCTTTGACATAGTCATAATGCCAGAGCATGACCGCCCGCCTTCTTTAGCTAACGTCTTAGTGACCGTAGGGTCTTTGAATACGGTGAGCATCGAGTCCATGAAACGCGATTTTGAAAATCTCGCATCGCTTTATCCTTCTCTGAACGAAGAGGCTATAAGCAGCAAATTAAAGATCGGCGTTTTGATCGGAGGGCACTCCAAAAACTATAAGCTGACCAAGGACATAGCGGCTTTCTTGTGCGGCCAGATCAAAAAGGCCTTAGACGATTTTGACGGCTATCTGTTTCTTACCACTTCCCGCCGGACGCCAATGGATGTCGCGCTCGAGTTGAAAAACTGTTTTAAAAACGATCCCCGCGTTAAACTTTTTGTGGCCGCGGCCGAAGATAATCCGCCGGGGACTGTGGGCGGCATCTTTTATCTTTGCGACATCGTGATCGTTTCAGGCGAGAGCATATCCATGGTCTCTGAGGCAGTGGCCTCGGGTAAGCACGTGGTCGTATTTGAACCTCGTTCAAGGACAAAAAACAATAAAGTCAGAAGATATCTTAATTTTCTGGCCGACAAAAAACATATATACCTGCTTAAATTGAACGATATTTATGAGAAGCTGTCCTGGATTATTTCAGAGAAACCAAAACCGAAGGCCCTGGATGCCAAATCGCAGATATTAGAAGGCCTAAGAAGGATTTTGTAATGAATATTTTACAGATCTTGCCTCAACTTAACGTCGGCGGGGTTGAAACCGGCACTGTGGATCTCGCCAAGTACCTTGTTAAAAACGGCCATGGCTGCGTCGTCATCTCGGGTGGCGGCGAGTTGGTCAGGGAGCTTGAGAGCTGTGGCATCAGGCATTATACATTGCCGGTGGATAGCAAGGCTTTTTGGGTCATGTTAAAGGCCGCCGGAAAAGTCGCTGAGATCATCCGGCGGGAGAAGATAGATATCGTTCACGCGCGTTCCCGCGTGCCTGCCTGGGTTGGTTTTATGGCCACGCGAAGAGCTAACGCGGTATTGTTGACTACGGCGCACGGCCATTACAGCAGGCATATTTTTAGCTACATGATGGGGCAGGGCAAGTATACAATTGTGCCGAGTTCCGTTATAGGCAAACACATGATAGAGGATTTTGGCGTGCCGTATGAGAATATCCGCCTTATACCGAGGAGTGTGGATTTGGAAAGATACGCCTTTAGGGGCCTTAAAGAGCGCAGTGGCAAAGAGTTTGTCGTGGGTGTCATTGGCCGGATCACGCCTATTAAGGGGCAGATCTATTTTTTGAAGGCTATGGCTAAGATTCTTCGGTCTGCTTCGCAAGTAAGAGCATTGATCGTAGGAGGAGTCTCTGCCGGCAAAGACTCCTACATGGAGGAGCTGGAAGTCTGGACGAGGCGTTTGGGGTTGTCTGGCTGCGTAACTTTTCTGGGGAATAGGCGTGATATCCCGGAGATACTTTCCGGCCTGGACTGTTTGGTAATGCCTTCCATAGCTGAGGAATCTTTTGGCCGGGTCATCGTAGAAGCCCAGGCCAGCGGTGTGCCGGTCGTCGCCACAAAGGTGGGGGGAGTCGTTGAGATCATTGACGATCAGACAAACGGGCTTCTTGTATATCCTAAGGATTACGACGGCCTGGCTGATGCCGTTTTGAAGATCTTGCGAGATGAGCCTTTTGCCCGCCAGCTGGCCACCAACGCCAGAAAAAAAGTTGAAGAAAAATTCTCTCTTACAAAAATGGCTGACGATACCATAAGAGTATATGAGGAAGCCCTTACGGCGCCGCGTATATTGGTCATTAAGATCGGCGCGATAGGGGACGCCATTTTAGCTATTCCTTCTTTTAAGGCGCTAAAGTCAAAATTTCCTTTTTCGAAGATCGTCTGCCTGGTAGGTAATGAGGCTAAGGATGTTTTTCAACGCTGTCCTTATATAGATGAGCTGGTTATTTATGACTTCACGAATAAAGATAAAGGGTGGCGAGGAATGTTCAGGTTATCCAAGAAACTGATGCGCCGCAGGTTTGATTTTGTAATTGACCTTCAGAATAACAAGAAGAGCCATATCTTAAGCTACGCTACTTTTAGCGCCCGGCGCTATGGCTATGACAACGATAAATTCAGCTTTTTTTTAAACCACAAGATAAAAGATACCTCCGGGCCTGTCGGCCCCGTAGAGCATCAATTCCGCGTTTTAAAAATGTTGGGTATTGATTACAACGGGGAGGCATTGGAGTTGTGGCCTTCGTCTGATGATAATAAATTCGCCGAAGCATTTTTATCTCAGGCGGCATCCGGACAAAAGCTTATAGGGGTCAATATAGGCTCAAGCCCGCGATGGCAGAGCAAGCGCTGGCCATACAGAAGGTTCGCTCAACTATGCGACCAGCTTATGAGCAAAGGTTACCGCGTCATTTTAACGGGGAGCATCCATGACGCTACTAACGCGAAAAAGATATTAAGAGAGATGAAGGCAGAGCCTCTGTGTTCCGTAGGCCGCACTACCTTAATGCAGCTGGCAAGCCTTATCAAAAAATGCGATTGTTATGTTACTAGCGATTCCGCGCCCATGCATGTGGCTGCCGCGGCCGGAGTCTCTTTTGTGGCATTTTTCGGGCCGACGGATTCCAAGAGACACTTGCCTTCGCAGAGTTCGTCAGTGGTGTTGCAAAAAGGATGCGCGCCTTGTTATAAAGATACCTGCAAAAATAAAGACCACGCGTGCATGGAAAAGATAACCGTCCAAGATTGTCTCTGGGCTGTGGAGGAGTTGTTGAAAAAATGAAAGTTTTGCTTTTGGCAAATCATGTTAATTATGGCGGCATCACGGCGTATATGCTGAACCTCTGTTCAGCCCTGGCGGGCAAGGACGGTTTTGAATATATCGTCGCGTCGCGCGGCGGTGATCTTGAAAAAGAGTTTATCTCCTCCGGCGTCCGTCATATCCGCGTCCCCTTGTCAACAAAATGCGAGGTAAGCCCGAAGGTGTTCTTATCTTTTTTAAAATTGCTGCCTGTTATAAGGGACGAGAGTATTGACGTGTTCCACGCCAATACGCGCGTCACCCAGGTCCTGGCTTCTTTGTTGTCTTCGGCAACAAAGAAACCGTACATCTCAACGTGTCACGGTTATTTTAAATGGCGTCTGACGCGCAGGCTCTTTCCATGCTGGGGCAATAAGGTCATCGCCATAAGCGATCAGGTTCGTCAACATCTCCTGGATGATTTTGGCATTGACCAGGCAATGGTAGAGTTAATATATAATGGCATAGACCTTGAAAAATTCCGTTTCCATTCTGAGCAGGAAGTTCGTGAGGAAAAGCTCAAACTTGGCCTTGACTTAAACAAGAGGATCGTAGGCCACATCGGCAGGCTTTCATCCGTCAAGGGCCAGAAATTTTTAGTCCTGGCTGCTGAGCGCATGATACACATGAGAAAGGATATCCAGTTTCTTATTATAGGCGACGGAGACGAAGCCCCCGAGCTTAAGCGCCTTATACGCGAAAGAAATTTGGAACATAGCGTTTTTATGAGGCCTTCAATGCCTGACACATCGCTCGCATTAAGCATTATGGATGTTTTTTGTATGCCGTCCCTGCAGGAGGGCCTCGGCCTATCAATTTTAGAAGCTCAGGCGCAAGGCGTGCCCGTCGTAGCTTCACGCGTCGGTGGCATTCCTTCTATTATCAAAGACAACGAAACGGGCTTTCTATGCGCGGTCGGCGATGTTGGTTCTTTTTCTGAGGCTTTATCAAAGATCTTAAACGACAAGGCATTGGCCGCGAGTCTTGTTGAAAAGGCGAAGCAGAACGTAAGAGAAAAATTTTCTTTAGATACTATGGCCCAAAAGACAAGGCGTATTTATGGATAATGCGAAAGGCAGCCGCGAAGATTTTTTGGCTAAAGAGCGCATTCTGGTTGTTGAAGTAAACTGGCTGGGGGATGTATTGTTCTCAACGCCAGCTATCAGGGCCGTCAGGTCCAAATTTCCGGGCGCCTATATCGCCGCTCTTGTGGTGCCACGCTGCAGGGTTTTATTGCAGGGGAACAATTATTTAGATGAAGTTATGGTGCTTGATGAAGAAGGCCGGCATAGGGGCTTTATCGGCAAACTTAGGCTTATTTCGGAGTTAAGAAGCAGAAGGTTTGATACGGCCTATATATTGCGCGCCTCTTTGACGCGCACCCTTTGTGTTTTTTTAGCAGGTATAAAAAGAAGGATAGGCTACGCCAACAAAAAGAGCAACTTTCTTCTTACTCAGAGGGTGCCTTTGCCCAAAGGAGATCTCCACAGGGCAGACATTTATTATTACCTTGTGGCGAAGACAAAGATACCGGATGGCGAGCGGTATTATGATTTTTTTGTTTCTTCCGAAGACAGGAAATTCATAGATAGTTTTTTACAAAAGCATAGTTTAGGAGTAGGTAAAAAGATCGTCGTCCTGCATGTCGGAGGCAATTGGAATTTAAAGCTTTGGCCCAAAGAATATTTTGCCAATGTTATTGATGAGCTTATCAGTCATTACAATACTGACGTCATAATCTCCGGATCCTTTATGGATCACCCTTTGGCGCGAGAAATAGCGGCTATAGCTAAACATAAGCCTTTCATAGCCTGTGGCCTTACGACCTTAAAGCAGCTCGGCTGCCTTTTTGCCAAAAGTGACCTTGTCATATCGGCTGATTCAGGGCCTTTGCATATAGCAATGGCGATGCAGGCCAGGACTGTCTCGCTTTTTGGGCCGACGTCGCCAGAGATAACCGGGCCTTTCGGCCGGGGGGACTTTTCTATACTCCGAAACAAGGATTTACCGTGTGTAATCCCTTGCTATAATCTTGAATGCAAGGATAATATATGCATGCGTTCTATTTCAGTCCAACAGGTTTTAAGCGAGGTTGAAAAACGGGGATGGTTGAAACAGCTGACGTAAAGAAAATACTCTATATCACTATGAGCAATTTGGGCGACGCAGTGATGGGGTTGCCTGCTTTTGATTTTTTAAGAAGGGAATGCCCTCTTGCAAAGATCACGGTGGTTGCCGGGCCGCGCACGAAATGTGTCTTTGAAAATCATCCAGATGTTGACGAGCTGATAGTGTTTGACAAGCAGGCGCCCTTGCGTCGGAAGATAGGCCTGTTTTTTAAGCTAAGGAAGGCGGGTTTTGACTGCGTAGTGGATCTCAGGGATACGTTCTATCGCTGGGGTGTGAGCGCCAGATACAAGAATCCGGCATTTATCATTTTTCCGGCCTGGGCTGTCCATAAGAGTAAGAAACATCTTTATAAGGCGCTTCTCGCCATTAAAGGCCCTTCGGTTGACGAGGAGGTATTTGTTGAGGCAGGTTCCAGGAGAAACCCGTCTTTCATTACCCCGGGAGACCACGCTTATATTGAGGAGCTTTTAAAGAATAATAATGTCTTAAAGGATGAGGAATTGATTTTGGTCGTACCCGGGGCGAGAAGCCGCTTAAAACAATGGCACAAGGATGGATATGCCCAGGTTATCTCCGGGATAAGAAAGAAATACGGCTATAAAGTTGTTGTTATTGGAGACGCAGGCGAAGGGCCCATGGCTCAGGAGATCATTGGCGCATCCGGCAGCGACGCCATTGATCTGTGCGGTAAGATGGATTTTGGACAGCTTTGCAGCCTTGTCCAGCGCTCCAAGCTTGTCATAGGTAATGACAGCGGCGTTTTGCAGATAGCCGGTTATTTAGACAGGTTTGTTGTAGGTATCTATGGCCCAACAGATCATAAAGAATATGGGCCATGGTCTAAGAGGGGTATCGCTGTCAGAAAAAATATCTTATGCGCTCCTTGTGGTAAGGCGCAGTGCTCTCATGACAACGAATGTATTAAGACTGTCACGCCTTATGACGTATTATTGGCAGTGCGCCTCGTATTGGAAGGCCAGGGAGCCGCAGCTTGCGAAAACCGGTACAAGAGGATCCTTGTTGTCCGCACGGACCGCATCGGCGATGTTTTGATATCAACGTCTGTTGTTAAAGCGCTGCGCGACAGCTACCCATCGAGCTATATCGCCATGATGGTCTCTCCTTACACAAAAGACCTTGTTGAAGGCAATCCTTACTTAGATAGCGTTATTGTCTTTGATAAGGACAAAAAGCACAAAGGCCTTTTTGCTACTTTGGGCTTTAGCCGTAGATTAAAAAATATGGAATTTGACGTCGCGATCATCTTGCACCCTACAGTGCGTACTCATCTTATATGTTTTCTGGCGGGCATAAGGGAACGCATCGGCTATGACCGCAAGGCCCCTTATTTTTTAACGACTGTTGTTGAGCATACGAAACAGTATGGGGCGCGTCATGAAATTGAATACAACTTTGACCTCTTAAAACCCCTTGGTATTTCGGAGGTCAACAAGGAACTTTACATGCCTATAAAGGCGCGTTCCGAAGATTTTGTAGATGAGGCCCTAAAAGATGCAGGCGTGACTCCGCAGGACAGGCTGGTAGCTATTCATCCTGCTTCAAGCTGCGTGTCGCGGCGTTGGCCCATTCATAAATTCGCAGAGCTCATAGATCGATTGTTCATGTCTTTTCGCGTCAAGATCTTGATCGTTTCCGATGCTATCCACAGTGAGATCTCTAAAGAGCTGACCTCTCTGACAAAAACGAGGCCGATTGACTTGTCGGGCCGTTTTAATCTAAGCGAACTGGCGAGCCTATTTAAGAGATGTTCGCTTGTTATTTCCAATGATTCCGGACCTGTGCATATGGCTGTCGCTGTCAAAACACCGGTTATCTCCATTTTCGGCAGGAACCAGCCTGGCCTGGGCCCGGTGCGGTGGAGGCCGCTGGGGGAGGCAGATGTATTCTTGCACAAAAAGACAGATTGCGAGCCGTGCTTAGCTCACAATTGCGTCAATAATTTTAAGTGCCTTGAGGCTATCAGCGTAGAAGAAGTGCTCGCTTGCGCCTCAAGGTTTTTGAATAGATCGCAACAAGAAATAAGAGTGGTAGACCAACAAACAAATAGGAGGGCAGGATGAAAGAGATGAAGATCAGTGCTGTTGTCGGCGTGTCTGTAACGGTATTGGCTGTGGTGACGGCGTTCGCTTTTAGTTTTGCTACCGTCGCTTACCAGAAGCAAGTCGCCAGGCTCGTCAAGGTCAACAAAGAGTATAAACAGACTATTGAAGAATATAGGTCAGCCTTAGAAAACATAAAAAATGAGATCTCAAAGGCCGGGATCAAGGTCCAGTAGAGAGGATGAATTAATGAAAAATCTTATATGGGTTTTAGTGGTTGTAGCCGCGTTTGTCGCGGGATTTGCCGTTTCCGCTAATAGCGTATCCGCCAAATACCGCGAGGAGATCGTCCGCCTTAAGGGTGAATCGGCTATTTATAAGGCCGAGGCAGAGAAATACAGCCAGACCATAAGGTCTATACGCGAGACAGCGGCTCAGGCGACTGTGACGGAGAAAGCGCAATAACTTAATGCAGGCTTGAAACATTCATTGACGCTATAGCAAGGTATTGTTATAATTTTTCTCTGGATAAGGGGCCTAACACCATGGATTTAACCAAGTTAAAGACATATTCCATTAAGAAGAGGAAGAACAAGGTCAATAGGCAAGAGTTCGCTCAGGTATTGAAAGCGGGTAGCAGTTTCCGCGATTTCCTGGATTCTCTTCCCGATATCCTCAAAGCAAAAGATTTAAAAGAGGTAGTTTCGGCTATCGTCGGCGCCCGCAAAAAGAATAAGCCGGTGATGTTCCTGATGGGGGCGCATGTCATAAAGTGCGGCCTGTCACCTATAGTCATAGAACTCGTCCGGCGCGGTATCGTAACGTCGGTGGCGTTAAACGGCGCAGGTATTATCCACGATTTTGAACTTGCTTTTTGCGGAGCTACTTCCGAAGACGTATTAAGCGCTATAAAAGACGGCAGCTTCGGCATGGCGCGCGAGACAGCTGATTTTATCAATACAGCGGTCAGCGAGGGTGTTAGAGGAGGCCGCGGCTTCGGGGAATCTCTTGGTTTAAAGATTGAAAGGGAGCCTCTTAAGTTTAAAGATCTAAGCATCACCTTTGCGTGCCTCAAGAAAAAGATACCCTTGACCGTGCACGTGGCTATTGGCACGGATATCATACATCAGCATGCTTCTTTCAGCGGAGCGGATACCGGAGAGGCTTCGGCGCGCGATTTCAGGCGGTTTACCGAAGAGGTGGCCAAGCTCGGCAACGGAGGTGTCGTAGTCAATATAGGCTCGGCGGTAATATTGCCGGAGGTTTTCCTGAAGGCCTTAAGTGTGGCGCGCAACCTGACAGGGCCGGTTGAAGGCTTTACGACGGTAAATATGGACATGAATTTTCATTACAGGCCGTTTCAGAATATAGTATCACGTCCGGTTGCAGGTTCCGGGCGCGGTTACTATCTTATAGGGCACCATGAGATCATGCTGCCTCTTTTGGCGCAGGCTGTTGTTGACAGGATAGCGTTATGATGAAAAAAGCAGAAGTCAAAGCAATACTCTCGCGTTTTGACAAAGCCCGTATCTTGGTCATAGGCGATCTTATCCTGGATGAATTTATCTGGGGGCGGGCTGATCGGATCTCTCCTGAGGCTCCTGTGCCGGTGGTGTGGGCGCAGTCCCAGTCTTATATGCCTGGCGGGGCTTCTAACGTGGCTAATAACGTCGCTTCGCTGGGCGCTAAAGTTTTTCTCTACGGCGTTGTGGGCGACGACAAGAACGGCAATATCCTTACCGATAAGCTGCGCGAGAAACGCGTAAACTGTGACGGTATACTTATTGATTCCCTGCGGCCCACGACAGTCAAGACGCGCATCATAGCCGCTCACCAGCAGATGATCCGCGTGGATTGGGAGAATATAGAACGATTGTCTTTGGATAAGGCCAAGAAGATGATAGAAGTGGTGAAGAGTAAAATAGACGATATGGACGCTTTGATAATTGAAGATTACGGCAAAGGGGTCGTCACTCAGTTTTTGCTTGAAAATATAATAGCTATGGCCAAACGGCGTAAAAAGATCATCACGGTAGACCCTAAGGTAGAACACTTTTCTTATTATAAAGGTGTGACCGCTATGACGCCGAACGAAAAAGAGGCGTCAGCAGGTGCCGGCGTTAAAATAGAAAACGAACGCGATGTTGACGAGGCAGGCCGCAGGCTCCTGAAAAATTTAAAGTGCGAGGGGATATTGATAACGCTTGGCGAAAAAGGTATGAAGCTCTATAAAGGCAAGAGTATCACGCATATCCCGACTGTCGCGCAAGATGTCTTTGACGTTTCGGGCGCCGGAGATACCGTCATTTCTGTTTTTACTCTCGCGCTTTCTTGCGGGCTTAAGATGGAAGACGCCTCCAGGCTATCCAATATTGCCGCAGGTATAGTCGTAGGCAAGGTGGGTGTGGCCATAGTGACCAAGGATGAGATTTTAGAGGGCTGGGAAAGGTTTCGCGGGAGGATGGGATGAAGGCCATAGGCGTTATACCCGCCAGGTACTCTTCGGTGCGGTTTGAGGGCAAGGTGCTTGTGGACTTAATGGGCAAGCCCATGATACAGCACGTCTGGGAGAACGCTAAAAAGGCAAAGACTTTGGATGACCTTGTGGTCGCCTGCGACGATGACAGGATCTATAAGGCGGTATCTGATTTTGGTGGCAGCGCGGTCATGACCGCCAAGGCCCACACTAGCGGAACCGAGAGGATAGCCGAGGCAGTGACGGATATAGACGTAAGGTTAGTCGTCAATATACAGGCCGATGAGCCGCTTATTCATCCGTCAATGATAGATGACGTCGTCTATTCTCTTGCGAACGCCCCCGAGCTGTTGGTGGCTACCATTATGAAGCGCATAGAAGATGAAAAAGAGATACCCGACGCCAATGTTGTCAAGGTCGTCGTTAATAAAAAAGGATACGCCCTGTATTTTTCACGCAGCCCTATACCTTTTGTGCGGGAAGAAGAGCCCGGCATGCGGGCCCATTACAAGCATATAGGGCTTTATGGGTACACAAAGGATTTCCTGTTTACGTATAAAAATTTACCGGCTTCAAAACTTGAAAAGCTTGAACAACTTGAACAGCTGCGTATCCTGGAAAACGGCTACCCTATAAAAGTGATAGAGACTAAATACGAGACGATAGGCGTAGATACCCGCGAGGACTTAGAAAAAGTGCGTCAGTGGATGGTTGTGAAGTCAAAGATGTAGAATTGAATGACGCAAAAACAATGGAAGATTCTTTAAACCCACAATCAGGAATTTTTTGGCAAAAGTCTGCAAGGAGTTAGGGTAAGCGAAGTGTCCGACACTTATGTCGGGCGAAACGAGCGAACCCTAAACCGTAGCAGACGGCAAAAAGTTCCGTGGGCGAAGAAGCTTCCATT
>JBBTLH010000001.1:891-11195 GCA_038068755.1 Candidatus Omnitrophota bacterium | reverse complement strand
CTTTTGCCAAAAAATCTCTCATTGTCTGCGGCAGAAACCCACACTGCTCATATAATCTAGATCAAGCAGACAATCCAGATGGAGGCGTGCTACAGGGTTGGCAATGATGGTCGCCCTAAGACCCCCGTAGCGGAGGGTGAGTCCCGACAAAGTCGGGACGAGGGAACCGAGGGTGGGTTCCCTAATGGGGGCCCGGGGGGAAAGGGCGATCAGCGTTGCCAACCCTGCGCCGGGTCAAGGCGAACGTTTTTGCGCAAGACAAACCAGACCAGGCCACTATTCCAATAGTATGAAATATTCATCATATAAAATATTTAAAGATAACAGGACGGCGCAGGAGGTATTCGCGGGTTTTAAGGATGACCGGCTGCCGTTCTTGCTGGAGAGCAGTCAGGACGTCTGTGGTATGGGCCGTTACTCATTTTTAGGCAGTGACCCATTTTTGGTGTTGAGCGTCAAGCGCGACAAGTCAGGTTCAGCGTTGGCCATACTCAGAGAATTATTCCGGGCATATCGCCTTGAAGGCGAAAACAAACCTTCCATACCTTTTCTGTGCGGGGCAGTCGGCTTTCTTTCGTATGATTTCGGTTTTTCGCTGGAGCGAGTCAAGAGGAAGAATAAACCTGATCCGATCGTGCCTGATGTGTTATTCGCTTTTTATGACTGCGTCATCACCCTTGACCATGTTAGAAAAGAGGTAACGGCCTTTTCGTCAGGTTTTCCCGAAAAAGGCCATTTAAGAAGAAGGCGCAGCCGGGAACGGCTGGATGAGGCCCTTGAAAAACTTAAAAACAGGAAAACCCAAACTATCTTGTCAGACAAGGCGTTTTTAAAGGCAGAAGAAATCTCGTCTAATTTTACCAAAAGCCGATACATGGCGGCTATCAGAAAAGTAAAAGAATATATAGCTGCCGGCGATATCTATCAGGTAAATCTTTCACAGAGGCTGAAATCCAGGCTCGCTATAGACGACTGGCTTCTTTATCAACGGCTCGTTGATAAATTCCCGGTTCCTTTCTCGGCCTTTTTCAGGCATGAGGATTTCTCTATCCTGAGCGCTTCCCCGGAAAAATTTCTTAGTTACGACGGCAAAATTGTGGCCACCAGGCCTATGAAAGGCACGCGTAAGCGCGCGCGGATACGCGCGGCAGACCTAAAGTTAAAGTCGCAGCTTATTGCCAGCCCCAAGGAAAAGGCCGAGCTATTGATGATAGTGGACCTTGAAAGGAATGACCTTGGCCGCGTATGCGATTACGGCTCCATAAAAGTCAAACACTTACGCGCCATTGAAACGTATTCTTCTGTTTTTCAGGCGACCGCCGAGATACAGGGCAGCCTCCATAAGACCAAAGACAGATTTGACCTGTTGAGAGCCTGTTTTCCGGGAGGCTCGGTGACAGGGTGCCCTAAGATACGCGCCATGGAGATCATAGAGGAATTAGAGCCCGATGCCAGGTCTATATATACCGGCTCGTTAGGTTTTTTAAGTTTTCACAATACCCTGGAGTTTAATATCCTGATCAGGACTTTTTTAAAAAAAGGGGACGATATATTTTTTGGCGTCGGAGGAGGCATTGTCACGGATTCAAAGCCTCTTGCCGAATACGATGAGACACTCGTGAAGGCCAGGGCGCTTATGGAGGCGCTGACGAAAGGTTAATAAAAGATGAAGAGAGTGCGGCCAGGTAATAAGGGGCTTTTTGAGACAATGCGCTCGTTTGGAGGAAGAGTATTCGCGCTGGATGAACACTTGGATCGGTTGATACGCAGCTGTCCTGTTGTGGGCATGAAAGCGCCATTAAAAAAAGCCTTAGAGAAAGCCGTTAAAGACGTGATCAAAAAAGACGGCTTGAAAGACGCTTACGTAAGGCTTAATGTATTTAAGCAGCCCAAGGGCTCGGGTATTTTTGTTTTCACAAAGAAACTCTCATTGCCGGGGATCGATAAATACAGGCGAGGGTTTTCGTTGGCGCTTTATAAGAGTGATGCCTTAGGCCTGCCGCCATATCACAAGGTAAAATCTTTAAACCATTCTTTTTATACAGGGCTTACCTGCTGGGCGCGCGAAAGAGGATTTGACGAAGCGCTCTTTTTAAACGCGCGTATGTATCTCGTTGAGGGCTCCAGGACAAATGTTTTTCTCATCAAAGCCGGTTGCGTCGTGACACCGGCTGTTTGGTGCGGCTGTCTTCCCGGCGTGACAAGGAAGGTGGTCATAGGGCTTTTCAAAAAGCTAAAGATCCGGATAAAAGAGGCAAGGATACCAGTGCAAGAGCTTTTCTGCCAGGATGAGATATTCGTGACGAATTCTCTTATAGGTGTTATGCCTGCCACGCGCATAAACAAGAAGCCCGTTGGAAACGGCCGGCCGGGTAACCTGACGCAGCGTGTCATGGCAGCCTATGAAAAGGAGATTGAGAATGAGTGCTTTTTACGATAGAATGTATGCTCAATGGTTAATATGAGAAAAATAATATTTATCATCTTTGCGTGGGCTTGCCTTGCGGGTTGTTCCAAGGTGGACCTGGATGTCTTAAGGGCTGATCGCTTATCACGCGAAGCGCAGAAATATTCCCGGGAAGCCATACGCCTATATCAGGATGTCCTTGCCCTCAGGCTGAATGCCAAGAAGGCCGACTCTATCCGCCTTAAACTGGGCAAGCTCTATTTTCAAACAGGGGATCATGCCGCGGCTGTTGAGATGTTAAGAAAGCTGGATTCTAAAGAAAGCCGGCCGTGGCTTTCGCAGGCGCTTTTTAAGAATACTGATTTTACAGGAGCGCTTGAAGCCTTTAACAGGTCAGGTGAGCAAGGAAGCCCCGAATACCTTTATTATTATGGCCTGACTTTGGAGAAGAACAACCTATATGATAAAGCTCTTCACATTTTTTCAGGCATCCGGATGGATCCTGCCTTCGGCGCAAGGGCAAGGGCTCGTATCGTAGCTATTAATTTGGACAGCAGCCACGGGCTTTTTAGCGGCGTGGAGGACGAAGTCAAAAATATTATCCGTGATAGCGCAGACGTAGGAAAATACCCCGAAGCGAGCGGCCTGTATTTGCTGGCTGAAGACGATATCACCCTGACGCCTGACCACAGGGAGGTGATAGAGTCGCATTATGTTATAAAGGTCTTAAACGACCGCGGTAAAGAGAAATTCGCGGAGGTCGTTTTGCAATATGACTCTACTTACGAGAAACTGGATCTGGAGTACGCGCGCACCATAAAGCCGGACGGTAGCGTCGTGACCGTAGGCGACAAAAACATCAGGGACGTATCTTTATATCTGAATTTTCCTCTCTATAGCAACGCGAGGGCGAGGATCATCTCCATGCCGGAAGTCACGGATGGGGCAGTCATTGAGTATAAGGTCAAGCTTTCCCGCAGTAAGTTGCCGAACAAGAAGGATTTTGATACTACCTATTGGCTTCAGAACGACGAACCCATACTTTTGCAGAGATGTTCTATACGCGTGCCCAAAAACATTTCTCTAAAATATAAGATCATCAACGGCGATTATAATACTTTTGGTTTTGATATGAAGCCGAAGATCCGAGAGGTCGGCGATACAACGGTTTATTCTCTTGAATTCAAGGATGTGCCGCAGATCATCCCCGAACCTATGATGCCGTCCTTGGCCAAAGTGAACCCTTATGTCCTTTTCTCAACTTTTGATAGTTGGCAGGATATCTATGAGTGGTGGCGCGGCCTTTATAAAGACAAGGCAATAGCCGACGAGAGCATAAAAGCTAAAGTCGCGGACCTGACTAAGGATAAAAAGACACAGGACGAAAAGCTGAGGGCCATTTATAATTTTTGCGCCACCGATATACGTTATGTCGCCGTAGAATACGGTGATGCCGGCTATGAGCCGCATAAGGCCAGCGAGATATTCAAGAATAAATACGGAGACTGCAAGGATAAGGCCATTCTTTTGATCACCATGTTAAAAGAGGCAGCCATAGACGCTTTCCCTGTCCTGATAAGCACGCAAGATTCTTTTCAAACGCAGGAAGACGTTCCCAGCCTTTTGTTCAATCACGCCATAGCCGCGACAATTGTGGCAGGTAAACTTATCTTCATGGATGTAACCGGCAACACAGTTTCTTTTTCAGACTTGCCTGTGGGCGACCAGGACAGAACGACCCTTGTTTTTTTCCAGAATAAGTTTGAACTTGTCAAAACACCTCTTTTCGCCTCTGAGCACAATAGGATGTTAACTGAGATGAAAATAAAGGTAAAAGCCGACGAGAGTATAGACGCCATACGCAAAGCCGAGGCGCAAGGCTCTTTCCTGCAGGCACAGAGATACTGGTTTAAGTTCACCATGCCGGCCCTTATTGAGGAGGGTTTGAAGCAAAAGATAAGGGGCATAGCTGACAGCGCCATATTGAAAGGATATGTGATCAAGAACGTAGAAGACTTAGATAAGTCTGTCGTGTTGCTGTATGAGTTTAGCGCGCCGCAGTATTTTAAAAGAGCGGGAATGTCTCGCATCTTGGGCCAGCTGGCAGCCATTGATACATCGGTGCTCCTTAAAGATACAAGGCTCTATCCAATAGAATTCGCGGGCTTAAGCATTCAGGAGGAGAGAATAGAGGTTGAATTACCCGGCTCTCTTGCGGTAAAATATATGCCACCGCCCGTAAGGCTTGATACGAAGTGGTTTTATTTTAGCTGCAACTATGATATCGTAAATAAAACCATTTTGCGTTTTTCATACGAGTATAAGATAAAGGAGCGCGTTGTTTCGGTCAGCGAGTATGCTGAATATAAGAAAGCGATAGAAGAGATAGTGCCCTTAGTCAATCAACAAGTTGTTTTGGAAGTGGTTGACAAACTAAAGGAACAATGAGAAAGCCAAAAGCGGAAGACCTTGATTTTCAGATGGCCTTTTATGAAGGGATAGTGAAAGATAATCCTGATTTTGCCGAAGCGCTGATAGCGCTAGGGGAGATCTACACAAAGAAAGGGTTCTACGAAAAGGGTTTGAAGATAGACAAAAAACTCATCAAGCTTCGGCCTGACAGTTCTATCGCGCATTACAATCTCGCCTGCAGTCTTTCTTTGATGAGCGATTTGACATGTTCTTTCAATGCGCTCAAGCGGGCTATTGAATTGGGGTATGACGACGTCATCTTTATGAACGGCGACCCAGACCTTTCAAACCTGCGAGGCCACGGCCGCTTTAAGGAACTCGTTAAAATGATACAGAAGGAAAGCCCGGCTACGCCGCAGGCGCGTCAGACTCGTGGTTGACCAGACACCGCAAACAGCTAAAAGATACCAGGCGATGAAGAATCGCCTTTTTCTTTTTAATATCATTTTAAATTTTTTGTTCCTGCTGCTTTTTGTGCTGACAGGCCTGTCGCAAGGTTTAAAAGCAGGCCTAACTCAAATTAACTTTTTAGGCGGTTTCGTGCTGCAAAACGGGACTTATTTCACCTGTTTTGTCACAATAGCCTTTATCCTGTCTTTTCCTTTGGAATATTATGAAGGTTTTGTTATTGAACACAGATTTGGGCTTTCAGCGCAGAGTCTTAAGGCCTGGATAAAAGATTGTATTAAGAAAGCCGCGGTCTCTTTTGTAGTTTCTCTTGTCTTGATAGAGGTAGTATATTATTTTCTGCTGAAGTTTCCTAAAACATGGTGGTTGTGGGCTGCCATTTTCTGGTTTATTGTGTCTATAGTCCTGACCAAGATAGCCCCTAAGGTGCTTCTGCCGTTATTTTTTAAATACGAGCCGCTATCTCCGGGGCCTTTGCGCGATAAGGTGACAGAGTTTCTTGGCAGGTTTAAGATAGCCGCTCAGGGCGTCTATGTCCTGGATTTTTCAAAGAAGACCGTAAAAGCGAACGCTTTTGTCTCAGGGTTAGGCGCTACAAAACGGATCTTTTTCAGCGATACCTTGGTCCGGGAATTTTCCGACGAAGAGATCTTGGCTGTTTTAGCCCACGAGGTAGGGCATTATCTTGGGGGCGATACGTTTAAACTGGCGCTGTGGAATCTGTGCTCCGGTCTTTTTTCTTGTTTCGTCGCGTCCTTATGTTTGGATAAACTTTTTCCTATGTTTGGGCTTGGCGCCATAAGTGATATCGCGGGCCTGCCGCTTTTTATCGGGGTATTGATGGTTACAGGGCTGTTGCTTTTACCTGCGCAGAACTGGTTTTCAAGGCGCCTTGAAAAGAAAGCTGATATCTTTGCCCTGAAAGCGACAGGGGATAAACATAGTTTTATTTCTATGATGAGAAGGCTTGCCAACAGGAACTTTTCTGAACTTTCGCCCTCAAAGATCGTAGAGATATTCTTATATGACCATCCGCCGATCGCAAAACGAATACGTTTAGCCGAAACGCTGCATCTTGGAGAATAGAAATGGCGCAGGAAAAAAATATTCATCCTCAGGATAGGCGCCAGTATAAGCGCCTGGAGCACATCTTTCCGGTAGAATTCAGATTTTTGGATACGTCAGGCTCTCCTGTATCTGAATGGTATCAGGCTTTCACCCAAGACATAAGCCGGGGCGGCATCTGTCTTATCGTCAACCATCTTCAATTCGGCGATTGCAAATACCTAACTGATAAGGATATCTTGGTCAGCCTTCACATCAATATCCCATTAGGGGCAGATGCCGTGAAAGCTTCTGCGCGCCTCTCCTGGTTTAAGACGACGCGCACTGAACCCGCGCTCCAATACGCTCTTGGCGTCACCTACGAAAAAATAGACGCGGCAGGCAATGAGCGTATCTTAAAATATGTTAACGCAAGGAAGTTTCTTAAGGCCTTGGCCATTACATTCACCCTGTTCTTAAGCGCGGCACTTGTGTGGGCCGGTTTTTATAACGCGAAGCTGCGTTACGCGAATGAAAAGCTACTTATGAGCCTATCTGAGAACATATCACATCAAAGGATGCTGCGGCAGGGGAGCGAATCCATTAAGTCTCAGATAGAGGAGATGGAATTCCTCTTGTCTCAGTCCGAGCGCAAGACTGAAATACTGGAGCGCAGGCTGCTGGAGGTAAGCCAGGATGACAGAGAAACTATTGCCAGGTTAAAGGGCACTATTGATCTTTTCAAAAAATATCAGGATAAGATCAGGCAGGATCTATCAGGGCTCGTGGCTAAGAAAGTCAAAGTAGACGGAGACGTGACCGTCAAGACGCAGGAGGTTTTCTTGTTAGAGAAAAAGATCTTGGATAAGCTATACAGATGGCTCCTGGCCCATCAGAACAACAATACAGGCCTGGTGGCTAGTTTTGAGGGAGACAAAGACATAACGGACTGGGGTTTTACCTATGACCAGGCGCTGGCTGTCATGGCTTTTACTAAAGCCGGGGATCTGGACAACGCTCGCAATATTTTAGAGTTTTACCGGAGAGCGCCTAAGGACGCCTCAGGTGGTTTTGCAAACGCTTATTACGCTTCTACCGGCGAGATATCTGAATTTGTATCGCACGCCGGCCCCAATATCTGGCTGGGCTTGGCGGTTTTACAGTATAGCCACCAGACCGGCGATGTGAGGTATATGGGCCTGGCGCGCGACATTGCTCAATGGCTTGAGACAATAAAAGACAACGAAGGCGGCCTAAAAGGCGGAAAGGCGTTTTCGTGGTATAGCACTGAACACAATCTTGATGCTTATGCTTTTTATAGCCTTATGAATGAGTTGACCAAAGAGGATGTTTATAAGAAGCGCGCGTCTGAAACACTTGCGTGGCTTAACAAGAACGCCTATTCAAAGGTCGCTACTCCGGCCGTTAAAAGGGGCAAGGGTGACGCGACCATAGCTACCGATACATATGCCTGGTCCATAACAGCCGTTGGGCCGCAGACCCTTAAAGATTCCGGCATGGATCCCGATGCTATTATGGATTTCGCGTTGACCCAATGCAGCGTTTCAGTTGAGTATAAAAAACCGGAAGGCTCTCTCGTTAACGTCAAAGGGTTTGATTTTGCCAAACACCAAAATCTGGCCAGAGGCGGCGTTATCTCATGCGAGTGGACAGCCCAGATGATATTAGCGTTTAAAATAATGGCAGGCTATCACCAGGGCCTTGGCAATGAAGAGAAAGCCCTTTATTACAGCCGCCTGGGCGATGAATATACCTCAGAGCTGAGCAAGATGATCGTTTCAAGCCCTTCTCCGGTTGGCCAGGGAGATTTTTGCCTGCCGTATGCCTCGCACGAATTTGCGGATACCGGGCACGGATGGAGGACGCCCAAAGGCTCAAGGACCGGCTCTGTCGCAGCCACTGCATATACTGTCTTAGCCATTGATGGATTTAATCCGTTGAGGTTTAATAAATGAGCAGCGCTTAGGGATATATCCCGGAGATTATGAAAAATCTGCAGAAGCAGCTTTTGAATATATACGAAGGTCTTTATAAACATTTCGGGCCGCAGGGCTGGTGGCCGGCGAACTCTGCTTTTGAAGTAGTTGTGGGAGCTATTTTGACGCAGAACACTTCGTGGACGAATGTAGAGCGCGCAATAGCCAATCTAAAAAAAGGCCATTCTCTCACTTTTCAAAAAATGCGGCGCATTGATGAAAAAAAATTAGCCCGCCTGATAAGACCGGCCGGTTATTACAATATCAAAGCTAAGCGCCTTAAGAATTTTCTAGCGTTTTTTAATAAAAATTACGCAGGCAGTTTTAGGCGCATGAAGCGCAAAAGTGCCGTGATCCTTCGCAAAGAGCTGCTTGGTGTAAACGGCATCGGGCCTGAGACAGCGGATTCCATCCTTCTTTACGCTTTGGAAAAACCTGTTTTCGTCGTGGACGCTTATACCCGGCGCATAGTGTCCAGGCACCATCTATTGGATCAGAGAGACGGGTACGAAGCCATACAGAGTTTTTTTATGGAGTGTTTGCCGAACAACGCCAGACTTTTTAACGAATACCACGCGTTGTTAGTCAGGTGTGCCAAAGAGTTGTGCAAAAAGAAAAAAGAAAATTGCAAGGCTTGTCCTTTGTTGAGTCTCCATTAAATAATGGGTATTTGAATAAATGGATAAGCTTTTGATTATGTTATTTATCCGCTTCGGCTGAATAATATAATCAAAAGCTTGAAAATATCCGCAATAATTACGAAAGAACACATGAAATCAGGCATCGTAGCTATAATCGGCAGGCCCAATGTGGGCAAATCAACACTTTTGAACAAGCTCGCAGGTGAGAAGGTGGCTATTGTTTCTTCTGTTCCTCAGACAACGCGCAATCAGATACGCGCCATCTTAAACGAGAAGAGGGGGCAGGTCGTTTTTTTGGATACTCCGGGTATGCATGTCACGAAACACGCCCTGGACCGCGCGATGATAGCGGCTATTAACGACTCTTTGGAAGGCGTTGACGTTGTCTTGCATCTTGTTGACGCGACGGAACACGTCGGCGAAGAAGAAGAGATGGTGATGGAGAGGCTGCGCGGCGCAGGGACACCCATTATTCTGGGCCTTAATAAGATAGATCGCGGGCCTAAGCATATAGAAGATTATATTTTGGCTTGGGAGAAAAAAATAGGAAAAAAATTAAGCGAGGCTACGGAACGTATTATGCCTATCCCTTTATCTGCTCTTACCGGTACGAACCTTGATAAGCTCTTAGATGAGGTTTTTAGGCGCCTGCCCGAGGGAGAGCTTCTGTACCCCGAAGATATCTTAACGGATTTTCCGCGGCAACTAACCATACAAGATTGTATCCGCGAAAAGCTGCTCTCATACCTTAAAGAAGAAGTCCCTTTTTCTATGGCGGTGTTCGCCGAGGAGATCGTTGAGCGCAGCCCCAAGCTTACTTATGTGAAAGCGTCTATTTTAGTGGAGCGTGATTCGCAAAAGGCTATTGTTATCGGGCATAACGGCGAGCATTTAAAAAAGGCAGGCGAGCTCGCGCGCAAGGAACTGGAATACATCTACAATAAAAAGTTTTACCTTGACCTCTGGGTCAGAGTCAAAGAAAATTGGAAGCAGGACGCCGAGTTGCTCAGGCAAATCGGGTATATTCTATAAAGTTAAGTGTGAGTAGTATATAGTTTATAGTTAATAGAATATAGTAAAAATGGTTAATAGAAAACGTCTTATCAAATTAACGCAAGACTTATTGCGCATTAACTCCGAAAATCCGCCCGGAAACGAACGTGCTATTGCGCGTTTCGTATCAGGATATTTGAAAAATATGGGCCTTAGGCCGAAGATCGTTAGTTTTTATCCTAACCGCGATAATGTCCTGGCGGTTTTGCCCGGGCGAAGATCGCGAAGTTCGCTTTTGATAACTCCGCATCTGGATACGGTTCCTGCTGGCACGGGTTGGCA
>JBBTLH010000001.1:0-881 GCA_038068755.1 Candidatus Omnitrophota bacterium | reverse complement strand
CTGGCGGCAAAATATTCGGTAGAGGGGCTACGGACTGCAAAGGCAATCTGGCTGTTGCTCTTGAGGCGATGCAAAGCCTGCTTGAAGACAAGGTCAGCCTGGCAAATGACCTTATTTTTCTTGCCACTGCTGATGAAGAGGCCGGTTCAGGCAAGGGCCTTATCCCTATTCTTGACAGTGGTATTGTCAGGCCGGCGTATGCCCTTATTTTAGACTCGGATGAATTCAACATCATCACCGCGCAGAAAGGCCTCATACATTTTAAAGTCAAAGTGGCAGGGCTTAAGGCGCACGGCGCTTACCCGGAACGCGGCGTCAATGCCATTGAGCACGCGCTAATGCTTATCGGCATTTTGAAGAAGATGAAGTTTAAAGCCTTTTCCAGGCACAGCCTTTTAAAACCACCGACTATCAATATCGGCACTATCCGCGGCGGAGACAAGGTCAACATGGTGGCTGATTGGTGTGAATTTGAGGTGGATCTTCGTTTCTTACCCGGAATGGAAGCGCAAAAGATCTTATCAGGCATCAAAAAAGTTTTTGCTAAGACAAAAGTCAGTTTTACTATCCAGCCTGAGGATATTCAGCAGCCGTATGAGATGGGGCGCAAACATCCTTTGGTTGAGTCTTTGAAAAAGGCATCTTACGGTATCGTCAGGCGCTCTGATGTTAAAGGAAGCGAAGGCGCGACGGTCATAACTTTTTTCAAAAAGAAGAATATTCCCGCGGTGGCCACGGGTTACGGCGCGAAAGGCTGCGCCCATACGACCGATGAATATGTCCGCGTCCATGATCTATACCGCGGGGCCCGGATATTAGAGCGATTCATCAAGATATTTGCTGTTGATGAATTGATAAAAAGAGTATAGAATATCTCACAT